>JAJYEB010000305.1 GCA_021790375.1 Chloroflexota bacterium
AGCCCGAGGCCCTCGAGCACGTCGAGCGTGCGGTAAACGGTGGACGGCACGAACTCCGGATCCTTCTCCAGGCAGCGCTCCACCAGCTGCGCGGCCGTGACGTGGCCCTCGAACTCGGCGAGCGCGCTGACGACCGCCCGCCGCTGGGGCGTCAGTCGCAGATGGCGCCGCCGCAGCAGCGCCGCCACGTCGGCCCACGCGAGCGGGGAGTTCCGGTCAGCCATCATCTCCGAGGATAGCAGCGCGGTCGGGGCTCACCGCCGCGGCGGATCGTCCGCGTCCAGCCGGATCGCACGCCCCTCGATGATCGTGTCACGCGGAGGACGCCGCCGCCAGCGTTCCCAGCGCGCGGGGATGCCGCTGAAGGGCACCAGGTACAGGAGGAGCAGGAGCGGCAACAGGTAGCGGCCGAGCGCCTCGAACTCGATCGAGGCAAGGCCCAGCGCCAGGAGCGTGACCAGGTAGCCGATCCGCCACTCGAGGCCCGTCCCGGCGACCCACAGCCGGCGCGTCGGCAGCAGCGCCAGCAGGAACAGCACGAAGAGAAGCGTGAGCGTCAGGTAGCCCATCGGCGCCATGGTACGCGGAGGCTGAATCCGCGGCGTCCGCAATCCGGGAGCGGCCGTTCGCCGATGGTATGCTGCAGCGGCCGTTCGGCCGCCGGGACACACGTGCGGCCGCGCCGCGTTCGATCGCGGCTCCCGGAGCACACCACCTGGGGCGTCGACCGACGCCCGACACCACCGATCTGACACGCCCGCGCGCAGGGCGCGCGCCGGGCATCGCCCGCAGGAGGGGATGTGAGCCGCCTGACCGAGCTGGCCGTGTCCAAGCGGAGCGTCACGCTCCTGCTTGCGTTCGGCGTCTTCATGGCTGGCATCTTCAGCTGGGGGCAGCTGAACCAGGAGCTGGTTCCGAACGTGGACCTGCCCGTCATCACCGTGCTCGCCGCCTACCCGGGCGCCGGCGCCACCGACGTCACCGAGCAGGTCACCAAGCCGATCGAGCGCGCGATCGCCAGTGTGCCGCGCCTCGAGCACATCCAGTCGACCTCGTCCAACAGCATCTCGGTCGTGGTCGCGCAGTTCTCCTACGGCACCGACGTAAAGGGCACACAGACCGCCATCGAGCAGGCGCTCGGAGGGGTCCAGCTCCCGAACAGCGTGACCCCCAGGGTCACGGCCCTCGATATCAACGCCACGCCGGTGATCACGGCCGCGATCCAGGGCGTGAACGGCACCACCCCGGACCAGGTCTCGCAGCTCGCCCAGAGCGTCGTCGTGCCCGGTCTCCAGGGCATCTCCGGCGTGGGGCAGGTCAGCCTGACGGGCGGCGCGGACCGGGTCGTACAGGTCACGCTCGACCCGGCAAAGCTGACGGCCGACGGGATCTCGGTCCAGCAGGTGTCCGGGGTCCTGCAGGCGAACAACGTCACGATCCCGGCCGGGTCCCTGTCGCAGGACGGCACCACGATCCCGGTCTCGGCGTTGCACCAGTTCGGGTCGCTCGACGAGATCCGGAACCTGGTGGTGGGCGTCACGGGCCTGCCGGGAGCCGCCGGGGCGTCCGGGGCCGCCGCCGGCCCGGGCGCGTCGGGCGCGTCGACAGCGGCCGGCTCGAGTGCCGCCCGCGCGTCGCAGGTCCCCGGGGCAGCAGCCGGCCTCGCCCAGGGCCAGGTCGCCGCGGTGCCCACCCCGGTCCGCCTCGGTGACATCGCCGACGTGCAGATCGCCGACGTCCAGTCGACCGGCTACGCGCGGCTCGACGGGGCGCCAGCCGTCACCGTGACCATCTCGAAGACCACCGACGCGAACACCGTCAACGTCGCCGACGCCGTCCAGGCCAGGTTCGCGGCCATCCAGGCGCAGTACGGGACGCAGCTGAAGATCACCACCGTCGACGACCTCTCGTCCTTCATCAAGGAGTCGCGCGACGGGCTGCTCCGGGAGGGCGGGCTCGGCGCCCTCTTCGCCATCCTGACGATCTTCCTGTTCCTGCTGAGCCTCCGCTCGACGTTCGTGGCCGCGATGAGCATCCCGCTCTCACTGCTGGCTGCGCTCGGGCTGATGCTCGCCACCGGGATCACCATCAACATCATGACCCTCGGCGGGCTCGCGGTAGCCGTCGGGCGCGTGGTGGACGACGCGATCGTGGTGCTGGAGAACATCTACCGGCACCGCAGCCAGGGCGAGTCGATCCGGAGCGCGGTCGTGAGCGGGCCGCGTGAAGTCGCGAGCGCGATCACCAGCTCCACGCTCACCACGGTCGCGGTCTTCCTGCCGCTCGGCTTCGTGGGGGGCATCGTCAGCCAGTTCTTCCTGCCGTTCGCGCTGACCGTCACGTTCGCGCTGCTCGCCTCGCTGGTGGTGGCGCTCACCGTGGTCCCCGTCCTGGCCTACCTGCTGATCGGCTCGCTCGGCATGCGCTTCGAGGCGGCCGCGCCGAAGGACACGATCTGGCAGCGGCTGTACACGCCCACGCTCCGGTTCGCGCTGCGCAACCGGCTCACGCGCTGGGGCGTGGTGGTCCTGGCCGCCCTCCTGTTCGCCGGGTCTGCGGCACTCATCCCGACGCTGCCCACGCAGTTCCTCAACTCCGGGTCGGAGAAGTACCTGCAGGTGACCGTGTCGCCACCGATCGGGACCGCCTCGTCTGCCGTGCTGGCCCACGCGGAGCAGGCCGAGCAGATCCTGCACGCCGACCCGGAGGTGACGCTGATCGCGACCAGCGTGCCGGGCGAGGGCGACACCGGCGTCCAGACGCTCAACGCTGCGTTCAGCGGGCGAGCCTCCAACTCGGCCCAGATCCTGGTCAAGCTCACGCCGTCCACCAACCTCGACACCGAGCAGCGCACGCTCCAGGACCAGCTGCGGCCGCTGGTGGCCGAGGGATACGCGGTCGACGTGCAGCAGCAGAACTTCGGCGGCGGCACCACGATCGACGTGACCGTCAGCGGCGCCGACACCGCGCAGGTCAAGTCGGTGAGCCAGGCGCTGCTCTCGCAGCTCCAGGCGATGCCGGAGCTCACCGGCGTGAAGAGCGACCTCGTGACGGCCGCGCCGGAGATCCAGATCAACGTCGACCCGAACAGGGCGATCGCGGCCGGCCTGACGACCGCCCAGGTGGGCGGCGACGTGCGTACGCTCCTGGT
>JAJYEB010000306.1 GCA_021790375.1 Chloroflexota bacterium
GGAAGGGACGCCCGACGAGGTCCGTCGCGACCCGCGCGTCATCGAGGCGTACCTGGGAGCACCGGCGGAATGACCGAGACCATGGTCCAGGCCGCGCCCGCGGCGACCGGCGCGGCCGGCGACGCTCATCCCCTCCTGCAGCTGCAGGACGTCCACACCTACTACGGCCACATCCATGCGCTCCAGGGGATCTCGCTGGAGGTGCGCCGGGACGAGATCGTCACGCTCATCGGCGCGAACGGAGCGGGCAAGACCACCACGCTAAAGACGATCAACGGGCTGCTGCACCCGCGCCGCGGCACGGTCACGTTCGACGGGCGCGACATCTCGCACGTCCCGGCCCATCAGCTCGTGAAGGCAGGGATCGGGCAGGCGCCCGAGGGCCGCCGGATCTTCTCCCGGTTGACCGTCCTCGAGAACCTCCAGATGGGTGGATACACCAGGAGTGCCGCGGAGGTGGCCGAGGACGTGGACCGCGTGTTCACGCTGTTCCCCCGCCTCCGGGAGCGCGCCAGGCAGAACGGCGGGACGCTGTCCGGCGGCGAGCAGCAGATGCTCGCGATCGGGCGCGCGCTGATGTGCCGTCCGCACGTCCTGCTCCTGGACGAGCCATCGCTCGGCCTCTCGCCGATCCTGGTGCAGCAGATCTTCGGGATCATCCGGGAAATCAACGCCCAGGGGACCACCATCCTGCTCGTCGAGCAGAACGCGCTGCAGGCCCTCAACGTGGCCCATCGCGGGTACGTGCTGCAGACCGGGCACGTGGTGCTGTCCGGCCCGGCGGCCGAGTTGCGGCAGAACGAGATGGTGCGGAAGGCGTACCTCGGCGAGATGTGACCGGCGCGGCCTCGCGCGTCGGCGGTCACGATCCCGGGGCGCCGCCTTCATGGCGCGGGGCCCGCGGGATGCACCCAGTCGTCTGTGCTTCCGGGTCGACGGCGCCCCGGTGTAGAGTGTCGGCCTCGCACTGAGGCCGAGCGTGGAGCGTCCCCTCTCGCCCGTCCCGCTCGCACGGGTCGGCGGCGGCAGTCGACGGCTGGCGATCCTGGTCGCGCTGGCGGCCGTCCTGGTGGCGGCCGCCGTGGCCAAGCCGTGGGCAGGGCCGGCCCGATCCTCGCCGGAATCCGCGACATCCCTCCGCATCGCTGCGCCCGGGCCGCCGGTGGCTGTGAATCCCGGGCCGCCGGTGGCCGTGAATCTCGGGGCGCTGCCGGGCGTGAGCGGGGCGACCCCGGGCAGGCCGTGCTGTCTCACCGGGGCCGCGGCCGGCCTCGTCGAGGCGGACGGCATGCCCATCTGCTACACCCCGGACGGCTGGCGCGTGGTGGCCGACACCGAGGAGAACGGCACCCGGTCGCGCATCTGGCTGCCGGTCGACGCGGTCGCCGCGGGCCGACCGGGGGACCCGGAAGTGCCCGTGGCACGGCTGACCGCGAGGCGCATCGTCGCCCTCGGGTTCTGCGCTCCTGCCGGTGGACCGCCGGCGGCGGCGCGCACGGCGATCCTGTGGTCCGACCTGCCGGCCGCTGCCTCGGCCGGGAGCCGGTACGTGCGGGTTGCCTCCCTGCGTGCGGCCGCGCAGGCGGGCGGCGCGCTGGCGGACGCGGCCCCGGGACGCGCGACCTGGCCGCCCGGTCGGTACATGGTCCAGGTGCTGGACGGTGCTCCGGGGACGGGCTCCGCCTGGTTCGGGCTCGTGCTCACGGCCCCTGCGTCGTGAGCGACCGCTTCCGATCGAACCGCCTAGCCGGGATGGTCGCCGTCGCATGCGCGATCGCGGTCGCGGGCTGCGCGGGCACGCGGGTGGGCCCGACTGCCCGGCCGGGTGCCGGGGCGGGGCCGAGTACTGCCGCCGGGCCGGGTGCCGCCGCGGGGGCGAGTACTGCCGCCGGGCCGGGTGCCGGGGCCGGATGGAGCGAGGCGACCGTGGAACAGCCGGCGGCTCCCGGTCCCTCGGGTCCGGGCCCGTCGGGCGTGTTCTGCTCGCCCTGCCACGCGGCCGTGGAGGCGTCACTCGCTGCGGTGGCCGCCGCCGGATCCACGTACGTGGCGGTCGGGATCGAGTTCCCGCCGCCCCGGGCCGCCGCCTGGTTCTCGGGCGATGGCACGGCGTGGCATCGCTCGGCCGGGATCGAGGCTCCGGACGGCTCGCTGATGGCGGCCGTGGGTGCCTGGTCGGGCGGGTTCGTCTCGGTCGGCGGCGTCGGAGCGGGCGCGGCAGCGTGGACCTCGCCGGACGGCCGTACGTGGCAGCAGGGGGCCGTGCAGGCGCCGGAGACGTCCGGCACCGTGCGCATGGACGCCGTCGTGTCCGGACCGGCCGGCCTGGTCGCCGCGGGTGGCGCAAGCGCCGGTTCGACGCAGATCGGCGCCCTCGCGTGGACCTCGACCGACGGCCTCCACTGGACTGCCGCAGTCAACGCCCCGTCCTTTGCCGGGGGCACGATCGCGGGGCTCGCCGCAGGCCGGTTGCGGGTCGTCGCCGTCGGCAGCGTCGTCTCCGCGGATGGAGCGGTGTCCGGCGCGACCTGGTGGTCGGCGGACGGCCGGACGTGGAGCCCCGGGTTGGCGGCTCCATCGTTCAGCGGCGCTCGACTGCTGGCGGTGACGGCGGGCGGGCCCGGGTTCGTCGCCGTGGGTACCGCCGACGGAGGCGCGCGCGCCGCCGCCTGGTGGTCGGTCGACGGGATCAAGTGGTCGCCCGCCGGAGGCGGACCGGGGTTCACGAACTTCGGCCAGCGCATCTCGATGACGGCCGTCACGAACGGAGGACCGGGATTCGTCGCCGCCGGCAGCCGTGACTCCGCCGGGAACGGTTCCGCGGCCGCCTGGGTCTCCGGGGACGGCATGACCTGGCAGCGCGTGCAGGATCCGGTGAGCTTCGGGGGAGCCGAACTGGCGGGTGTGGTCTCCGGGGCTCCGGGCGTGGTTGCGGTCGGAGCGATCGGCCTGCCCGACAACTGGGCCGCCGCGGCCTGGCTCAGCCGGTACCCGGGTCCCGGCGCCTGACGGCCCCGGCACCAGCCGCCGAGCGGCCGGAACGTGCCGGCGTCAGCCGCGCCCGGGCGTCAGGCGCGCACCGGCATCAGGTGCACGCCGGAGTCAGGCGCGCGGTCGCTCGGCGAGCATCTCAGATCGGAA
>JAJYEB010000307.1 GCA_021790375.1 Chloroflexota bacterium
GACATCTCGAAGATGCGCACGCTGGACATCCCCGTGGTGGTCCTCTACGCGCAGACGGTGCCGGCCGTCCTCCGGGACATCGCGCTGGTCGGCGAGGCCACCGGTGAGGCCGCGGCCGGCGCCGCCCTCGACGCGACGCTGGTCTCCGAGATGACGGCCATCACCGCGGCCGCCAGGGCCACCGGCTCCGACCCGCGCACCTTCTACGAGCTGGACGCCACCAAGACGATCTACACGCCCGCGCCCGACGACTTCACGACCGACATGATCCGCCGTGCCGGAGGGAACCCGATCACCAGCGGCATCGCCGGCGTGTACTCGATCTCGCTCGAGCGCCTGGTGGCCGCCGATCCGCAGGTGATCGTGCTGGGCGACGCCAGCTACGGCACCACGCCCGCCATCGTCGCGGCCCGGCCGGGCTGGGAAGGGATGACCGCCGTGAGGACGCACGCCGTCCGTCCGGTCGACGACACCATCGTTACGCGGCCGGGTCCCCGGATCATCCAGGGACTCGAGGCCCTGGCCGAGGCGATCCATCCGGGGCTTGCGCTCCCGTCGTTCGCGCCGGTCCCGATGGGCGCACCCTGAGATGACCACGCGGCGGGAGAGCGTGGTGCGCCGGCCGCTGGCCCCCGGCGGCGCGGGCCTTGGCGCGGGACTCGGCGGGATCGCCGGTGCGGCGGAGCCGGCAGGCGCCGCGTCGGCAACCGGGGCCGCCGTGGCTACCGGGGCAGCCGTCGCAGTCGGTGCGCGCACGGTTTCGGCGGCCGTCGAGCTCGAGGCGATCCTGGCTCGCTCCCGGCGTCGGGCCCTCGTGCTGGGCGCCCTCGGCCTCGCCGCGCTGGTCGCCGTACTGGTGGCGGGTGTCGGGCTCGGCGAGGTGGTCATCGCGCCCGCCGACACGGTCGCGATCCTGGCCCGTCACCTCATGGGCTGGCCGGGACGGGTGACCTGGCCCGCCGCCGACGCGACGATCGTGATGGAGCTGCGGCTCCCGCGCGTGCTGGCCGCCATGGCCGTCGGCGCGTCGCTGGCGCTGGCCGGCACCGCCTTCCAGGGGATGCTCCGCAACCCGCTCGCCGACCCCTACGTGCTGGGAACCGCCAGCGGTGCGGCCCTGGGGGCCGCGCTGGGCGTGCTGATCCCGATCCGCGGAATCATGCTCGGCTTCGGGCTGCTCCAGGTGCTGGCGTTCGCGGGGGCGCTGCTGGCGGTGATCCTCGTGTACCGGCTGTCGCGCGCGGGTCAGCTGGCCTCGATGACCGGCGTGCTGCTCACGGGCTACGCCGTCAGCTCGCTGCTCGCCGCCGGACTCGCCGTCACGATGTGGCTCTCCGGGGACGGCCTGCGCCAGATCTTCTTCTTCATGCTCGGCGGCTTCGATGGCGTCGCCTGGCCCCAGCTGGCGGCCGCGCTGCCCGCGCTGGCGCTGGGCGCCGCCGTGCTCCTGTCCCGCGGCCGCTCGCTCAACGCGCTGCTGCTGGGGGAGGAGACCGCGGCGCACCTCGGGCTGGACGTCCGGCGCGAGCGGATCGTGCTGCTGGGCGCCGCGTCGCTGGTCACCGCGGCGTCGGTCGCGATCGCGGGGCTGATCGGGTTCGTCGGGCTGGTCGTGCCGCACGTGGTGCGCCTGGTCGTCGGTCCCAACGCGCGTGCGGTGCTGCCGCTGTCCGCGATCTGGGGGGGCGCGTTCCTCGCCGCCTGCGACCTGCTCGCGCGGATGCCGGGCGACGTCCCGGTGGGGGTCGTCACCGCGCTGGTGGGCGCGCCGTTCTTCCTCTGGATCCTGCGCCGGGCCCGATCGGGGTACGAGCTGTGACCGCCGTGCCCGTCGGGATCCGGCTGACCGGTGTCCACGTCGCCTACCGGGGCCGCGAGGTGGTGCACGGCATCGACCTGGCGATCGCGCCCGGCGAGCGGGTCGCGCTCATCGGCCCCAACGGCGCGGGCAAGTCGACCGTCCTTCGCTGCGTCACCGGCATGGCCCACGAGCGGACCGGGACCGTGCTGCTGGGCGGCGTGGCGGTCGAGTCGCTGTCCCGCGAGGCCGTCGCGCGGCGGGTCGCCGTGGTCCCCCAGCAGGCCACCGTGCCGTTCGCGATCCGGGTCGAGGAGCTGGTCGCGCTCGGGCGGCTGCCGCACGAGCATCCGCTGCTCGGCCTTCGCGCGGACGACCGGGCCGCCGTCTCGCGTGCCATCGACCGCGTCGGGCTGGGCGACCTGGTCGGGCGTGACGCGCGGGAGCTCTCGCTGGGCGAGCGCCAGCTGGTGCTGCTGGGCATGGCGGTGGCACAGGACGCCCCGTGCCTGCTGCTCGACGAGCCCACCGTCCACCTCGACCTGCGCCACCAGGTGGCGACCATGGAGCTGCTGGCCGAGCTCAACGCCATCGACGGCGTGACGGTCGTCGCCGTGCTCCACGACGTCGCGCTGGCCGCCCATTTCTTCCCCCGGCTGGTCGTGCTCGACCGGGGCCGCATCGTCGCCGACGGACCGCCGGACCTCGCGCTGGCACCCGGCCTGGTGCGCCGCGTGTTCGGCGTCGATCCCGCGCTGGTGGCGCGTGGGGCAGGTTGACCGAAACCGGTCACGGACGCTAGGCTCGCAGCGATGATCCCGATGGTCCGCGCGGCCGGCACCCTTGCGCTCACGGTCGCCCTCGCGGCCGGGTGCGGCGGCACCAATCCGCCGAGCCAATCGCCGGTCGGCAGCGCGGCCGCGGCGGCCTCCGGAGCCCCGGCCGCGTTCGCCAGTGCCAGCGCGCCGGCCGGTGGACCGTCCCAGGGCGCTGCGCCATCGAGCGCTCCGTCCACGGCGGGCAGCTCGGGGGCGCCCTCCGCATCGCAGGGTCCGCTCGACTCGGGGACGGCAACCGGCGCCTCTGCGTGCAGCGGAAGCCACGACAACCGCGTTTTCTTCGAGGCGATCGCCGGGCAGGTCACCTGGGCGGTCTACTGCGCGGTCCTGCCGGCGGGCTGGTTCGTGCAGACCGGGTCGTTCTCGCTGCGTGACGGCGGACACATGGACATCACCTACAAGGGCCCGAACGGAGCGCTGCTCACGCTCGACGAGGGCGCCGTCTGCGCCGAGGGGTCCGGCGGCTGCGCGCCGCAGGGGCAGCAGCTGGGGACCAGATCGGA
>JAJYEB010000308.1 GCA_021790375.1 Chloroflexota bacterium
CGAACCGGGTGAAGTCCGGCATGTTGAGCGACAGCGTGGACCAGAAGGCGATCATGCCCATCAGCGAGGGCGGGAAGACCTTGAACCAGAAGTCCGAGCCCCAGCCAAGCGTGCCGTGATCCTGGACGAGGGGCCCCAGGCCGCCGGCCTGGATGGTCATCCAGACGAGGAGGAGCACCGCGACCGCGAAGACGAAGGGTGCGGCCCAGTTCTCGAAGCGGCGGACGGCGTCCATGCCCCGGAGGATGATGAGGATGTTGAGGCCCCAGAAGACGATGAAGCTCAGCCACATCGTCCAGGGCTGCGAGGCCGCCGTCCCGAAGCCTATCGTGATCGGAGCCGCGTTCTTCCACCAGTCGCCCAGGATCGCCCCCATCAGGGTGTACACGGCCCCGCCGCCGATCCAGGTCTGGATGCCGAACCAGCCGCAGGCGACCCCGGCCCGCAGGAGGGCCGGCAGGTTGGCCCCGAAGACACCGAAGGAGGCCCGAGCGAAGACCGGGTACGGAATCCCGTACTTCGTGCCCGCGTGGCTGTTCAGGAGCATGGGCGCGAGCACGATGATGTTCGCGACCATGATGGTGAAGATGGCCTGGTACCACGCCATGCCGAGCGCCACGAGACCGGAGGCCAGCAGCCAGGTCGGGATGTTATGGGCCATCCCGATCCACAGGGCCACGTAGTTGTAGGTGGTCCAGGTCCGCCTGGCGATCGGGACCGGCGCGAGGTCAGCGTTGTGGAGCGGGGAGCCATCGAGCGCCGCGTCCACCGCGGGCATCAGCTCGTGCCTCCCATCCGGTAGGACGATCTCCCCCTGCATCGCCGCTGTCATGGCCATCCCTCCGTTGTGGTTCCTCAAGTCGTGAAACGCACGGATCGGTGATCAGGCGCCTGAGCCCGGGCTTACCTCCTGCTGCGGGTCCCTCCTCTCTCCTCCGCGCCCCTGCCCGCGCGGCGATCGGTCCGCGGTGACCGGCCGCGAGGCGAGCCACGCCGCGGCCCGAGGTGGGCTGCAGGTCCCGGCTCTTCCCCCCATCCGGCCTGTGCGTCGCGGGCCAGCCGGCCTGCACATAGCGGGGACTGTACAGCCTCGGCATGGGCGACGGTAACCTGGATTCGCACGGCGGACCGCGGCCTCGGCGCTCGTGGCGGACGCCGGCAGCCGCTCTGCCCCGGGGCGCCCGCGCGCACGACGCGGGTGCGGCGCGGGGCGTGGGGGCGCGCGGGGAGGGTGCGAGGAGCCCCGTCGCGGGTGTACGCTCGGCGCTTCTTCGACCGACCGAGCGAGGTGTGCCAATGACCCGGATCGTTCGCGGCGCGCTCTTGCAGACCGACTGGACCGGCGACAAGGAGTCGATGATCCAGAAGCACGAGGAGGCGGCCCACGAAGCCCGTCGCCAGGGCGCCCAGGCGATGTGCTTCCAGGAGCTCTTCTACGGCCCCTACTTCTGCCAGGTCCAGGACGCGCAGTACTACTCGTACACCGAGCACATCCCGGACGGGCCGACCACGCGGCGGATGCAGGACCTGGCGAAGCAGACCGGGATGGTCCTCGTGGTGCCGATGTACGAGGCGGACGAGCGGACGCCGGGCCTCTACTACAACACCGCGGCCGTCATCGACGCCGACGGCACGTACCTCGGCAAGTACCGCAAGACGCACATCCCCCACGTCCAGGGCTTCTGGGAGAAGTTCTACTTTCGGCCCGGCAACCTCGGCTACCCGGTCTTCGAGACCGCCATCGGCCGGGTCGGCGTCTACATCTGCTACGACCGCCACTTCCCGGAGGGCGCCCGGGCGCTCGGCCTGAACGGCGCCGAGATCGTGTTCATCCCGTCGGCGACGAGCCGCGGACTGTCGGAATACCTCTGGCGCATCGAGCAGGTGAGCCACGCGGTGGCCAACGGCTACTTCGTGGGCACCATCAACCGGGTGGGGATCGAGCCGCTCGGCGAGGACGACTTCTACGGGCAGAGCTACTTCGTCGACCCGCGCGGCCAGTTCGTCGGCGCGCTCGGCGACGCGCACAAGCCGGAGCTGCTGGTCCGGGACCTCGACCTGGACAAGATCCTGGAGGTCCGGAACACCTGGCAGTGGTACCGGGATCGGCGCCCGGACGCCTACCAGGACCTCGTTCGTCCCTGACGCCGGCCAGCCCGGTCACGAGACGGAGCGCAAGGGATCGGCCATGGACTTCGGGTTCACCCTCAAGCCCGACCATCCGATCGAGCGCATCGTGGCGCTCACGCGGCTGGCGGAGGCGTCGGGCTTCACGTACGGCTGGCTCTTCGACAGCCACGTGCTGTGGCGCGAGCCGTATCCGCTGCTGACGCTCATGGCGCAGGCGACGGACGCGATGCGCCTGGGGACGTGCGTGACGAACCCCGCCACGCGCGAGCCGAGCGTCACGGCCTCCGCGCTCGCCGTGCTCGACGAGCTGAGCGGCGGGCGCATGGACCTGGGCATCGGACGAGGGGACTCGTCGCGCCGTGTGCTCGGCAAGCAGCCGACGTCGATGGCGGAGCTGGAGGAGGCGATCCACGTCATCCGGGCTCTCGTCGAGGGCCGGCAGGTCGAGTACCGGGGCACGCTCCTCGCGCTGCCGTGGACGCCGGGACACCGGCTGCCGGTGTGGGTCGCGGGGTACGGCCCGGTCGCGCTGCGGCTGACGGGGCGCGTCGGCGACGGCGCGATGCTCCAGATCGGCGACCCGGAGCTGATCCGGTGGTTCGTCTCGCAGGTGCGCGCGTCGGCGCTCGAGTCGGGCCGCGAGCCGGACGCGGTGCGGGTGATGGCCGCCGCCCCGGCGCACGTCGGCGACCTGGCCGAGTGCCGCGACCGGGTCCGCTGGTTCCCGGCGCTCGTCGGCAACCACGTCGTCGACCTCGTGAACCGCTACCGGGGCGACGACCTGCCGGCCGGCCTGACGACGTACGTCCGGACGCGCACCGGGTACGACTACCTGCACCATGCCGAGGTGGGCTCGTCGAACGCCGAATTCGTGACCGACGAGATCGTCGATCGGTTCTGCCTGGTCGGTCCGGTCGAGGCGCACGTCGCGAAGCTCCGGGAACTCGTCGCGGCGGGCGTCGACCAGTTCAACGTGTACCTGATGAACGGCGACGAGGA
>JAJYEB010000309.1 GCA_021790375.1 Chloroflexota bacterium
TGTCGATCGGCCCGGCCGCCAGGCCGGCCCCGTCGGCGGGATGGTCGATGCGGGACCCGGTGAGGATCGGACCGTTCTTCGCCCAGCCCAGGCGGACCCAGTACGCGTCGAACGCCTCGAGGGTGGTGAGCTCGATCTCGGAGAGCCACTTGGTGGCGGACACGTAGCCGAAGAGGCCGGGCACGATCAGGCGGGCCGGGTACCCGTGCTCCGCAGGCAGCGGGACGCGGTTCATGCCCACCGCGATCATCGGCTCCCGGGATGGGTCGAGTGCCCATGCCGTCGGAAAGCCGACCGTGAACCCGTCGACCGAGCGGCCGACGATCTGCGTGGCACCCGCCTGCACACCCGCCTCGGCGAGGACCTGCCTGAGGTGCACGCCGGTCCAGAGCGTGTTGCCGATGAGGTTCCCGCCCACCACGTTGCTCACGCATTCGAGGGTCACGTACTGCTCGAACAGGGGCAGCGCCAGGAGCTCCGCGTAGGTCAACGTGAGCGGGTGGTCGATCATGCCGGTCACCTTCAGCTGCCAGGTCGAGGCGTCGACCTGGGGCACCAGGAGCTCGGTGTCGATCCGGTAGAACTGGTCGTTGGGGATGACCAGCGGCGTGATCCCCGGCGCGGCCAGCGACTCGGCCGGGGTCAGGGACGGCACCACCTCGGCCGGCACGGGAAGATCCGCCGACACGGGTGCGCCCGCGGGGTGCCGGCGATCGACGAGGAGGCGGCCGAGTGCACCGGCGACGAGGGCGGCGCCCAGGAACCCCCCCGACCGGAGCAGGAAGCGTCGCCGGTTCCAGTCCGGCATCGTCAGGGCCGCGGTGGCCGGCTCGGGCGGCCCGCCGGGACCCGCCGGACGCGTCAGCGGGCGCATGAAGCCACCCGCGGCCAGCAGGATGCGCAGCGTGCCCACCCCCGCGGCCGTGGCCACCACCGCGTTCAGGGCCGCCAGCGGCGCCGAGTCGAGCGGCTGCAGGAGCGCGGCCACGAAGGCCACGAACCCGAACGCGGCGAAGATGCGCCAGGCGCGCCCGAACCCGCGGCGGCCCAGGATCCCGGCTGCCGCCGCGACCGCCAGGGCGACCAGCACCACGGCGACGTTCAGGGCCGTCTTGTCGCCCGTGCCGAAGAGCGTCGCGACGAGGTCCTTCGCGCCGGGTGGCTGCAGGGCGATCACGAGGCTCCCCACCGCGACGACCAGGGACGGGGTCCCGGGCACCAGGCCGGCCAGCAGCTCGCTGGCGGCGATTCCCACCGCCCCGGCGACGAACCCCGCGGCGGCGGCACGCGCCGCTGGGCCCGGAGGTGGCACAGGGCGTGCGGGCGACGTGCCGGCGGGGCGGGCGATGGTCGGGTTCACGGTCGGCATGCTCTCAGCTCAGGGACGCGGGGACGTTTCGGGTCGGGGTACGAGCGGGCCGGGGGACGATGGCGTGCCGCGGTGCAGTGTCTCACAGGGCTACGGCGGGACGCCCCAGGACGGTTTCATCCGGTACGTGCCGGCGGACGGTGCCGTCCGTGCGGTCCCGTGGTCCTGACGTACCATTCGGTGCCTCGTCTTCCTGCTGGAGCGTCCCGTGTCCTCTCTGCGCACCGATCCCCCGGTGGTGAACGATCCCTCGGCCCCGGCCGGGCCGGCGGTCGCGCCCGTGCCCGCCTCATCGCTCGTGCCCGCTTCGTCGCCCGAACCCGCCTCATCGCGCGGGCCCGCCTCATCGCCCGGGCGCGTCCCCGGCGGGGACCCCGCCCACGGGGTGCATCCGCTGCACGGTCCCGCCACGCACCCTGCAGGCGGCGCCGCCGATTCCCGCCCGGACCTCGACGCCGCAGTGGCCGCGGTCCGGGCCAGCCGCGAGGCCTGGGTGGCCACGCCCGTTCCGGAGCGGCTTCGCCTGCTCGATCGACTGGTCCGGGACGTGGCGGCGGTCGCGGACGAGTGGATCGCCGCGTGCGTGGCCGCCGAGGGCCTGGATCCAACCCGGCCCGAATCGGGTGAGGAGGCGCTGGTCGGCCCGTACTTCGTGATCCGGAACCTGCGCCTCCTGCAGCGCGCGCTGCGGGACATCGCAAGCCGCGGCAGCCCGCGCATCCCGGGCCCGGTGCGGACCCGCCCGGACGGCCAGCTGACCGCGGGCGTCTTTCCCGGCTCGCTGCTCGACCGTGTCTTCTACCCGGGCATCCGTGCCGACGTCTGGATGGAGCCGGGGGTGACGGCGGCCGACCTGCCCGCGACCCAGGCACGCGCGTACCGGGAGGCCCACGAGGCGGCTGTCTGCGTGGTGCTCGGCGGGGGCAACGTCTCGTCGATCGGCCCCATGGACGTCCTCTCCAAGCTGTTCGTCGAGGACCGCGTGGTGGTGCTGAAGACGCACCCGGTCAACGACTACCTGGCCCCCATCCTCGAGCGCGGCCTCGCGGCCCTGATCGCGAAGGGTGTCCTGCGGATCGTTCGCGGCGGGGTGGAGGAGGGGGCCTACCTGTGCGCCCACCCCGGCGTGGACGAGATCCACGTCACCGGGTCCGACCGGACCTACGAGGCGATCGTCTTCGGTGCCGGCGAGGAAGGCAGGCGCCGGCGGGAGCGCGGCGAGCCGGTGAATGCCCGGCCGGTCACGGCCGAGCTCGGCAACGTGAGCCCGGTGATCGTGGTGCCGGGAACGTGGAGCGCGGCCGACCTGGAGCGCCAGGCCGAGAACGTCGCGACCATGCTCACCAACAACGCGGGCTTCAACTGCAACGCGGCGCGGGTGCTGGTGACCCACGCGGGCTGGCCGCAGCGAGAGGAGTTCCTCCGGGCGATCGGCCGGTGGCTGGATCGCACCGCGCCCCGGTCCGCGTGGTACCCCGACGCGGCGGCGCGATACGAGGGCTTCATCGCACGGCACCCGGAGGCACGCCTGTCGGGCCGCCGCGAGCCAGGGCCGGGCGGCGAGCGGCTGCCCTGGGCCCTGATCCCCGGCCTCGATCCCGGCGCGGCGGACGACGTCTGCTTCACCAGCGAGGCGTTCTGCGGGGTCTTCGCCGAGACGGCGCTGCCCGCTCCGGACGCCGCGGGGTTCCTCGGGCGAGCGGTGGAGTTCGCGAACGGGACCCTGTGGGGCACGCTGAACGCGACGATCCTCGTCCACC
>JAJYEB010000310.1 GCA_021790375.1 Chloroflexota bacterium
AGGCGGCGGCGGTCTGACCGCCGTCTTGAGTTCGCCGCGGCGTCGCGAGCGCCGCGATCGGCGCATGACGAAGCCGGCCCGCTGATCGGGCCGGCTTCGTTGCAGTCCGGCGGACTGGTGGCGCTCCGGCGGACTGGTGGCGCTCCGGCGGACTGATGGCGCTCCGGCGGACTGGTTACGCGGTCTCGGTCCCTCCGAGGAGCGACCCGTCCGCGGCGCTGATCCAGATCACGGTCTGGCTCGGCTCCTCGCCCGCCACGGCCACGTAGGTGAACGTGACCGACCAGGCCAGCCGGAGCAGCGGTTCGGGGGCATCCGACCCGGCCGGATCCAGGAAGTTGTTCGGCCGGACCCACATCAGCTCCGGCGCGGCCTGGGCGAACCCGCTGCGGGTGGTGAGTTGACGCTGCGTGGCGAACGCCGCGGCGATCTCGGAGGCGCGTGACGATGGGATCGGGTTCGCCGGGACCGGCGCCGCGGGCGTGCCGGTGACCGTCACCGCCTGGAAGGTTCCGCCTGCGGAGAGGTCCACGGTGGTGCCCTCACCGACGGCGGGATGGCCATCGATGACGCGGCCCCAGCGGATCTCCCAGGCGTCGAGGCCCGGCTGCCAGCGCACCTGCGGCGCCGTGTCGGGGAGCGTCAGCCCGAGGATCGCGGCGAAGGCGCGGGCCCGTCCCGGAGCCGAGGCCGCATTCACCACGGCACGTTCATTGGGGTTGGGCGGACCCAGTCGGACGATCGAGATGGGGGCGTGCGTCTCGGGGTTCAGCTCCATGACCGTCGTCTCGCCGGCGGCGGAGAGGAACTCCACGCTGTCGTAGTCGACGCCCCGGAGCATGTCCCGTTCGCGATGGACGGCCGACGGTGAACCGGGGATCCCGAGCGCCCTGGCGATGGCGACCGCGCGGGCCTCCGCGGCCGAGGCCTGGGCCGTGGACTGCGGCAGGGGGCTCCAGAGTGGATCCTGCACGGTCCACCCGCGGTCCTTCGCGGTCGAACTCCCGCACCCCGCCAGCAGGACCGTGAGGAGGAGCCCGGCGATCGCGGTCACGCCGCTCCGGGGCGCGGCCCGGGATGTCCTCATGGCAGATTGCATCACGACCTCCTCAGCGGCAGCGCGTGCAGGGCGTGGACGGGATGGGCACGCCCGAGTAGGTGTACGTGCCCCACCAGTTGGGGACGGTGAGCCCGGACATCGGGGCGTTGCGCAGGGCCAGCCCGAACGATTCGCCGAGGCCGTGCCCGGTCTTGACGTACTTCCAGAACCACGTCTCGAACGTGAGCATGTCGCTGGTCCACGCCGTGCCGACGTACCCGAGGAAGAAGCGCGGACCCTGGTAGTTGGTGCCGTCCGAGGTGCTGCGGGCCTTCTCGATCCCGAACGCCCCCGGGAACGTGGACGCGGATTCGCCCAGGTGGCAGGTCGAGGCGATCACCACGTTCGCCGACTTGACGGCGGTGGAGGGGGCCAGCGTGCGCAGGGACATGATCTGGTTGGCGGTCACGATGCCCTGCGTGCAGCTGCCCCTGTCCTCGCGGAAGCCCCAGCCGGTGGTGTAGTGGTCCCCGTGGCTGTGCACGTAGAACCCCTGGTCGTTGGCCACGCGTGACAGCACCGTGGCGGCCGTGAAGGTCGTGGCCTCGAAGGCCGACGGTGCATAGAGCATGTACCGGAACCCGTCGACGGCCAGCGCGCGGAGCTGCTGCGGAATGGTGGTGTTGATCCCCGCGCACGTGGTGAAGGCCGTCTTGTTGTCGTAGACGCTGGCCTGGTAGGCGGCGCTGGCAGGACCGGCCGACATGCCGAGGGCCAGGTTGGCGGTCAGGCAGAGGAGCACCAGCCTCCGCCACCGGAACGCGCCTGCTTGTCGCATCGGTACCTCCTCCGGCGGATCCGCGGCGGGAGGAGACGGGCAGCAGGAGTGTGCCCGGTGACGCTCAACGGCCACTTACCGGCCGCTCGTCGCCCCTCGGTGGCCCGCCGCAGCCGGCCGCGCGGAGGCCGTTCAGCCCGCGCCTGACCGTGCCACAGGGCATGCGCCCGTGGTATCCTCCGGCAACCAAACGTTCGTTTGGCTGCGTGGTCGGGGGGCCAGTAGCGGCGAGGACCAAGGTGCCGATGTCGCCCCGCGAGTCCAGTTCGACATCCAGTCCCGCGGACCCCGAGGAAGGTGGAACGGCCCCGGGGGAGCGGGAGCGCGCCGGGCAACTGCGCCGCGCCGGGCAACTGCGCCGCGCCGGGCAACCACGCCGCGCCGGGCAACCAAGCCGCCCCAGGCGACCGCGCGAGGCGCAGCTGCGGCAAACGGCCGTGCGCCTGTTCCGGGAGCACGGCTACGACGGCACCTCGATGCAGGACCTCGCCGAGGCCCTGGGCATGCATCGGGGCAGCCTGTACCACTACATCGACTCGAAGGAGGACCTGCTCTTCGAGATCGTCGAATCGGCCATGGCACGCTTCCACGACGAGGTCCGGCCGATCCTCGAGGGCGACGGCACGGCCGGAGACCGCCTCGAGCGCGCGGTGACGGCCCACCTGCGCATCGCCGCCGACGAACCCGACGAGCTCACGCTCCTGCAGGTCGAGGTCAAGGCCCTGGCCCCCGCCCGTCGAGCGCGCATCGTGGCCGAGCGCGATGCGTACGAGCACGCGTGGCGGGCCTTCATCCGCGACGGGATGCGCGACGGCGCGTTCCGCTGCGAGGACGAGCGGACGGCGGGGTTCATGATCCTGGCCGCCTGCAACTGGTTCAGCCAGTGGTATCACCCGACCGGCCCGCTGGGCGTGGACGATTTCGCGGCCCGCTTCACGGCCCTCTTCCTCGATGCCCTGCGGGCGGAGCCCGCACCCGACCTGACCCCTGCCCATGCCTCGTACCGGAGAGCCCTGCCATGACCCTGGCCGCCGCCCCGTCCGCCGCATCCCCCAGCGCCGTGCTCCCGGGCCTCCGCCGCGCGGTGGTCCTCGGGGCCGGCACGATGGGCGCCCAGGTCGCCTGCCTGCTGGCAGGCCGCGGCGTGCCCGTCGACCTGCTCGACCTGGACGCGGCCACCGCGCGGGCCGGCCTCGACCGCGCCCGCAGGCTCTCCCCCTCGCCGCTCTACCTGCCGGAGGACGCCGAC
>JAJYEB010000311.1 GCA_021790375.1 Chloroflexota bacterium
GAGGACCGGGGCCAGCAGTTCGAGCGCCTCCGGCGTCTCGTACCCGTTCGTGACGAAGACGTTCGTCAGCCCGGCCGCACGGGCCAGCCGCGCGGTGTCGAGCGCGTACTCCAGGAAGATGGTCGGCTCCACGTACGTGTAGGCGATCGAGCGGGCGCCGGCGGCCAGCGCCTCCCGGACGACCTGGTCGGGCGGAAGCGTGCGGGTCGGCAGCCGGAAGCCCTCGCGCGGTGCCTGCGAGATCTCCCAGTTCTGGCAGTAGCGGCAGTGGAAGTTGCAGCCGACGGTGGAGATGGAATAGGCGTCGGTGCCGGGGAGGACGTGAAAGAACGGCTTCTTCTCGATCGGCTCCACGTGGGCCGCCACGGCCTCCCCGTAGACCAGGCTCACCAGCGTCCCGTTGCGGTTCTCCCGGACCTGGCAGATCCCCGAGCGGCCCTCCCGGATCACGCAGCGGTGGGCGCATGCGTCGCAGCGGATCGTCTGGGCGCCGGTGTGCCCGGAGAGAGGCGCCAGGGGATCGTCGACCGGCGTGGCCAGCAGCGCCGGCGCGATGCCGCGACCCTGGAGCGCCGGATCCCGCGGCCGGCGCGGGTCCAGCGGCGCCCCGGGCTGCGCGCCCGGCACCGCGGGGGCGTTCGTGTACGTGTCCTGTTCCTGTGCGCGCAGCGGCATGCGTCGAGTATGAGCCGGAGCGCACGGGGCCGACACGGCCCACCGGACCGGCGCCCCGGGCCGTCCGGCCGGATGCTCAACCCAGGGCGAGCGCCGCGATCCCCACCACCACCGTGGCCGCCCCCAGCAGGCGCCGGGGGCCGACTTCCTCGTGCAGGAACAGGCCGCCCATCGCCGCCGCCATCACCACGCTCGTCTCGCGAGCGGCGGCCACCGAGGCCGCGGATGCCAGGCCGAGCGCAGTCAGGACGAGTGAATATGCCGCGAACATGCCCAGCCCGGCGACCACCGTCGCGGCGCCGATCTCGTGCCGGACCGCCTCGCGACCCCGGATCGACGCGACGGCCACGCCGTAGACGATCGCCGGCCACGCCATGACCAGCTCGTAGTAGGCGAGCGGTGCCGCGTGGATCACGCCCGCCTTGTCCACGGTCGTGTAGCCCGCGATGCACCCGGCGATCGCCAGGGACAGCGCGAGATCACCCGGATGGGCGCCCCCGTGCAGCCCCCGAACGAGCACGACACCGGCCGCGACGAGCACGACGCCGGCGACCTGGGCGGGCGAGTGGGTCGCGCCCAGCGCCAGCACGCCGATCGCGAGCACGATGACCGGCGCCAGGCCGCGAGCCAGCGGATAGACCAGGCTCAGGTCCGCGCGCCGGTAGGCCGCCGCGAGCAGCGCAAGGTACCCGAGCTCGAGCGAGCCGGATACCACGGCGAAGGGGAGGACCGCGGACGACGCGCGCCACGTGGCCAGGACGAGCGGGAGCGGCAGGGTCACCGAGACCACCGCCGCGAGGGCGGTGGCGACCTGCGGGTCGCGGGACCGTGCAAGCAGCAGGTTCCACGTGGCGTGAATCAGCGCGGCGCTGAGCGCGAGGCCGAGTGCGAGGGGCGGCACGCGCTCCTCCCCGGATCCCGGGCCCTACGGGGCGCGCAGCAGGTGAGGGGTGAGGCGGACCGCCAGCTGTGGCTTGGGCATGGCACCCACGATGCGGTCCACGACCCGGCCGTTCCTGAGCACCACCAGGGTGGGGATGCTGAAGGCCTCGAACCGCTGGGCCAGCGCGGGGTTCTCGTCGACGTCGACCTTGACAACCTTGAGTCGGCCGGCGAACTCCCGCGAGAGATCCTCCAGGATGGGTGCCACGAAACGGCACGGGCCGCACCAGGGTGCCCAGAGGTCCACGAGGACGGCGACGGACGCGTCTGCCTCCAAGTCGAAGGTGGCGTCGGTCGCGTGGACCAGCCACGGCAGCGGTGCCTTGCAGGAGGCGCAGATGGGGACGCCGCGCGCGCTCGGGCGGATCCGGTTCTTCGTGCCGCAGGACGCACAGGTCAGGATCGAGACGGGTCCCGCCGCCGAACCCGCGGGGTCGTGGGCGCCGGTGGGGCCGACGGGGCCGTCTGTCGCTGCGGCACGCCGTCCTTCGTCGCTCATGACGGCCTGGTGAGGATGGCCAGGGCACGCAGCAGCTGCGTGTCGCCGCCCGACGCGAGCTGGGCGGCCGTCATGTGCGCCACGTCCGAGGGCGCGAGCGGGGACGCCGTCGACGGGAGCGCGACGACGACGTTGGGCTGGATCCCCTGGTGCCAGATCTGGTGGCCCTTGGGGGTCAGCCACTCCGCCACGCCGATCCGCACCCTGGATCCGTCGCTCAACTCGTAGGTCTCGAGCACGGTTCCGGTTCCGAACGTCTTCACGCCCACGATCGTGGCACGACCGTTGTCCTGCAGCGCGCCGGCGAGGATCTCCGCCGCGCTCGCGGTCCCGTCGTCGACCAGCACGACCATGGGGATCGTGGTGGCCACGCCGCCCGGCTGCGCCTTGGACGTGGTCTCCTGCCCGGCCGCGTTCCGCTGGATGAACACGACCTTGCCGGCGGGCAGGAACTGTGACGCCGCCCCGACCGCCTCCGAGACGTAGCCGCCCGGGTCTCCCCGGAGATCGAGCACGATCGCCGTCGCGCCCGCCTGTTTCGCTGCCTTCAATGTCGTGGCGAGCTGTGATGCCGCGTTCTGGGCGAACTGCTCGAGGCGGACGTCGGCCACGTGCGAGCCGGGCAGCATCGCCCAGGTCACATTGGGCACGTTGATGGCAGCCCGGGTGACCGTCACCTCGCGGCTGGTCGAGGCTCCGGGGTCCAGGACCTTGACCGTCACCGTGGACCCGGACGGACCCCGCAGGGCACTGGCCAGTGCGTCGAACGAGTCTGCCGTCACGTCCTTGCCGTCGACGGCAAGGATGAGGTCGCCGGCACGCAGCCCTGCCTTCTGGGCCGGGCTGCCGTCGAACACGGAGACGATCGCGGGCCCGGCCGCCTTGATGGAGATCTCCACGCCGATCCCCTGGTACTGCCCCGAGAGATCGGACGAGAGCGCGGCGTACTGCTGGGGCGTCAGGAAGTCGCTGTG
>JAJYEB010000312.1 GCA_021790375.1 Chloroflexota bacterium
CCCCAGCAGGTCGTCGGTGGTCGTGCCGGGACCGGCAGGGGTCGTGGACTCCGTTGTGGCCGCGGCGGGACCCGGAGCCGGCTCGACGGAGGAGACCCCGGGCAGGGCCGCGGTGGCGGACGACGGGACCGGTGCGGGCACCGGGGTGGGCATCGCCGACGCCGGCGCCGCAGGGGACGCCGACGCCGCAGGGGACGCCGCCGCGGGCGGACGTGCGGGCGCGACCGGGCGGTCCGGCGCGGTGCGCACGGCGGGCTTCGCTGCGACGGTGCGCGGAGGCGCGGGTGAGGCGACCGGTGTCCCCGCCTCCGGGGCCGCGGGCGTGCTCCTTCCGAGGAGCAGCAGCTCGAGCTGGAGCCGCTGTCCGCCACCGCCCGTCCTGGATGCGTCGATCGACGCCAGGCCGCGCACTGCCGA
This sequence comes from Chloroflexota bacterium, assembly GCA_021790375.1. Lineage (GTDB taxonomy): Bacteria > Chloroflexota > Limnocylindria > Limnocylindrales > CSP1-4 > JAJYNJ01. The sequence continues at coordinate 418 of JAJYEB010000312.1, forward strand.
GGCCAGCTCCGCCACGGAGCGCGCCGAGAAGTCCACGGGGACGGGCTCGGACGCCAGCCGGGCGAACAGGAGGCGCCGCAGCCGCTCGATCGCCTGGTCCGTCGCGAGTCTCAGGTCCCGACCGGCGCTCTCCAGCCGGTCGAGCACCCGGACGCCCTCCAGCGCATCGCCGGCCAGCAGCGCGACGACGAGCGCGTCGACCTCCGCCGACGCCGCCATCCCCAGCTGCGCGCGCACCCCGTCCGCGGTGAGCCGTTCGGAATCGGTGCTCAGCAGCTGGTCCAGCATCGACTCCGCGTCGCGCATGCCCCCGGCCGCCAGCTCGGCCACCAGCCGGACGGCGTCGGGATCGGCCGTCCGTCCGTCGTCGGCCAGGATCCGGTCGAGCTTTCCGCTGATCTCCTCCACGCTGAGCGGACGGAACGTGAAGCGCTGCACCCGCGAGAGCACCGCCGGGCGGATCTGGGTGGGGTCGGTGGTGCAGAACACGAAGAGGACGTGCGGGGGCGGTTCCTCGAGAGTCTTCAGGAGGACGTCCCAGCCCTCCTTGATGCGCTGCACCTCGTCGACGATGAAGACCTTGCGGCGCAGGTCCGAGGGTGCCGTGTGCACCCGCGGCAGCAGCTCGCGCATGTCGTTCACCGTGTTGTTGGATGCCGCGTCGAACTCGGCGACGTCGAGCGCCGTCCCCTCGCGGATCGCCTCGCAGCTCGGGCACGCGTCGCAGGGTTCGCCGTCCCGCAGGTTCGTGCAGTTCACCGCCTTGGCGAGGATGCGGGCCATGGAGGTCTTGCCGGTCCCCCGGGGGCCGACGAACAGGTAGGCGTGACCCACGCGTCCAAGGCGCACGGCGTTGCGGAGGGTCTCCACCACCGCACCCTGGCCCACGATCTGGGCGAAGGTCTGGGCGCGCCAGCGCCGGTAGATGGCCGTGTGGTGACCGGTGGCGGGAGGAACGGGCGACGAGGACGTGGGGGTCATCGGCTCCTGGAATCGGGGCGGGCGGCTGCCGGACGAGCCAATGATACGGGCCCGGGACGACGCCGCAGGGGACCGCAGGACGACGGAAGGAGTGCCGTGCACCCTCCGTCGATCGGTGACGTCCCCGCGCTCGTGGCGATGGCCGGCTCGGACCAGGCCGATCCGCGGCACCCGGCGAGCAGCGTTTATCGCTGCTTCCTTCCGGACCTGACGAGGTTCACGCGTCGCCGCTGCGCGGGACCCGATCCTCAACGTCGACCACCACCGGAGCCCTCGAGAACGCGGACCTCGGGAGGGAATTCAGCCCTGCTGGAGCGGATTGCAGGTTCAGGGCACCGCTAGCTCCCCACCTAGCACGGCCCGCGGATGATACCTCGCGCGCCGATCAGGTGCGGCGCGGATGCCGTGGCGGCGGTCACGACCGGCATCCCCGGGTCGCGCGGAGGAATGGCGGAGAGGGCGGGATTTGAACCCGCGATGGGTTGCCCCATACCGCATTTCCAGTGCGGCGCCCTAGGCCACTAGGCGACCTCTCCGGGAGCGTTGGCGATCGGTGCGAGTGGCGGAGAGGGTGGGATTCGAACCCACGGTGCTTTCGCACACCGCTTTTCGAGAGCGGCACCATCAACCACTCGGACACCTCTCCGCGGCAGAGGATACCAAAGGCGACTGCGCCTCAGCCCTCGGCTGCCCGGCCGGCCTCGGCACGCGCCAGCGCGCGGCCGCGAAGCTCCTCGACTTCCTCGCGCCGGATCCCCGAGACCACCCTCAGGCGGCGCCGAAGCCCGGGGCCCTGGGCCAGCTGGATGGCCCCGCCGGCCGCACCGTCGACCTCATCGGGTGCCGCGAAGACCAGCGTCTCGACGTCGGCCTGCAGCAGCGCGCCGACGCACATCGCGCACGGCTCGACCGTCGTGAAGATCGTGACGTCCGCCAGCCGGTCGCGGCCCAGCCTCCGGGCCGCCTCCCGGATCGCCCCCATCACGGCGTGGGCGGTGGGGTCGCCGGTCTCCCGGACCCGGTCGCGGGACCGGGCGACCATCGCCTCGTCGACCACGGCGACGGCCGCGCACGGTGGTTCACCCTGTTCGACGGCGACCCGGGCCTCGGCGAGGGCTTCGCCCATGAAGAGCTCGTAATTCACCCGGCGATGATACAGGCGCCCGCCGGCACCGGTACCATGCGGTTCGGCACAGTCGACCTGATGGCCCTCGGTCGGACCGCCGCCGGCGCGGGTCGTCCCGCCCCACTGCGGCGATCGACCGCGCCGCAGCCCACGAGGAGAGATTCGCCATGACATCGCACAGGATCGGGATCCTGACCGGTGGTGGTGACGTCCCGGGACTCAACTCCGTCATCAAGAGCGTCACCTTCCGCGCGTCGGAGCTCGGGTACGAGGTCTTCGGCATCCGTCGCGGATGGCAGGGGCTCACCCACATGAAGCGGGGCCCGGAGCTCGACCCGGAATACGTGGTCAAGCTCGACCGCCGGAATACCCGCACGATCGACCGCACCGGCGGCACCTGGCTCCACACGTCGCGCACCAACCCGCGCAAGATGGGCCGGTCCATGCTTCCGTCCACCGTGGCCCCGGATCGCCTGGCTGCGATGCAGATCTCCGAGGGCATCTACGACCTGACCCCCGTGGTCCTCGAGAACATCGAGCAC
>JAJYEB010000313.1 GCA_021790375.1 Chloroflexota bacterium
CGCTTCGCCGTGCTCGCCCAGCTCGTGCTGATGGTCGCCGGGTTCGTCGTGCTCCAGGGCGTTGCCGACCGCCCGAGGCCCGTCGCCGCCGGAGAGGTCGCGGAGGCATAGGCCGGGACGCCCGTTATCGGCCATTCGCCGGCGGCAACCGGCCATCGGCGGCAACCGGCCAGATGCGGCAACCGGCCAGCGGCGGCAACCGGCCAGCGGCGGCAACCGGCCAGATTCCCGCCGGACGCCCGTTATCGGCGCTTCGCCGGCGGCAACCGGCCAGATTCCCGCCGGACGCCCGTTATCGGCGCTTCGCCGCAACGCATCGGCGGCGTGCAGCGCGCGGGTGCGACGTGCAGCGCGCGGCATCCGGGCAGAAGTCGCCTTCCGGCCAGATTCCCTCCCGGTGTCGGCAATCCGGGTTCCGACGCGGTGGATCGGACAGATTCCCGTCCGGTGTCGACTACGCACGCGGCGACGCCGTCACCGACCTCGGCGGAGACTGGGCGGGCCGGCTCGCCGGCGGTCAGAGGCGGGCACGCCGCACGCCGCAGAGGCCATCAACGGCATGAGCCGAACCGAAGACGCCGTCCGCGACCGCTCAACGAGTGTGGCCGTGGCAGGATCTCGGCGGCTTCGTGCGTAAGCGACGCCTCGCGGGAATCTGGCATGAGCGCGGCGCCCCGTGACGCAGGCCGCCCGGTCGGCGCCCCGTGACGCCCGGCGGGGGCGAGGCCGCCCATGAGCGCGGCGCCCCGTGACGCCCGGCGGGGGCGAGGCCGCCCATGAGCGCGGCGCCCCGTGACGCAGGCCGCCCGGTCGGCGCCCCGTGACGCCCGGCGGGGGCGAGGCCGCCCATGAGCGCGGCGCCCCGTGACGCCCGGCGGGGGCGAGGCCGCCTCGGCGATCCTCTCCGTCAGCGGCGATACCCCTCCGGGTGCGTCTCCAGCCACCGCCACGCCGACCCGATCATCTCGCCCAGGGTCCCGCGTCGCGGCGTCCAGCCGAGGAGCGCGCGCGCTCGTGCGTTCGAGGCGACCAGGACCGGCGGATCGCCGGGGCGCCTGGGGCCGATCGCACGGGGGATCTCGCGGCCGACGACGCGCTCCGCCGCACGAAGGACCTCGAGGACACTGAATCCGCTCCCCGAACCGAGGTTGCAGACGATCAGGCCGCCGGGGACGCCCGGGCCGTGGTCGCCCGGGTCGCCGCGCTCGCCCGGGCCGCGGTCGTCCGGGTCGCCGCGCTCGCCCGGGCCGCGGTCGTCCGGGCCGGGGACGCCCGCGCTGCGATCGCCGCCGCCTCCGCCGGGCGGGGCCGGCGCGGGCGTGGCGTCCGGTGGGGGACCGGCGGTGAGTTGGAGCGCTGCCAGGTGCGCGTCGGCGAGGTCCTCGACATGGATGTAGTCCCGGATGCAGCTGCCGTCCGGGGTCGGGTAGTCGGTGCCGAACACGGTGAGTTCGCGCTGTCCGAGTGCCGCCGCGAGCACGTTCGGGATGAGATGCGTCTCCGGATCGTGCTGCTCGCCGTTCCGCTCCGACGCGCCGGCCACGTTGAAGTACCGCAGCGCCACCCCGCGCAGCCCGTACGCGTCACCGTACCAGCGCATCGCGCCCTCGAACGTCCGCTTCGTCTCGCCGTATGAGTTGATCGGGGCGAGCGGCGCGTCCTCGAGGATCGGCACGATCTCGGCCGCGCCGTAGACCGCAGCGGTAGACGAGAACACGAGCCGATGCACGCCCGCCGCGTGCATCGCATCGAGGAGCCCGATGCCGCCGGCTACGTTCTCGCGGTAGTAGAGGGCCGGTTCGACGACGGACTGTCCGACGAGCGAGCGGGCGGCGCAGTGGAGCACCGCCTCGATCTGCTCGTTGCGCAGGAGGCGCTCGAGGACCTCGCGGTCGCGCAGCGTGTCGTGCACGAGCCGGGCGCCGTCGGGCACGGCTGCGGCGTGGCCGGTCACGAGTGAGTCGAGCACGACGACGTGGTGCCCGGCGTCGACGAGCCGCTCGACGGAGACGCTGCCGACGTAGCCGGCGCCGCCGGTGACGAGTACCCTCATGCCGCCCTCCCGACAGCCGAGCCAACGCCCGCGCCCGGTCCGGCGAGCGCCCTCATCGCCGGCCGAGCATACGGCGGAGCAGGCCGGGCCGCGGCTGCGGCACCGATCCTGCCGGGTTGGCCTCGGGCGCCGTCGTCTCGACCCGCGCCGATCCTGCCGGGTTGGCCTCGGGTGGCGTCGTCTCGACCCGCACCGATCCTGCCGGGTTGGCCTCGGGTGGCGTCGTCTCGACCCGCACCGATCCTGCCGGGTTGGCCTCGGGTGGCGCGGTCGCCGGCCCCGGCGCCGGCAGCTCGACCCGCACCGATCCAGCCGGGTTGGCCTCGGGTGGCGCGGTCGCCGGCCCCGGCGCCGGCAGCTCGACCTCCGCGATCCCCTCCGCCTCGGCGGGCCGTTCCCCCGGCTGCGCGGACGCGGGCGCCGCCGATCTCAGGGGCCCAGGCTTCGCCTGCGGGCCGTCGGGCAGCATGAAGTCGGGCCGCCGCACGGGCGCGCCGCGCGTGGCGAGCACCTCTGAGAGACGCGCCTCCATCCGGAGCGCGGCCGCGTCCTCCGGGTCGATCGACAGGGCACGGACGGCGAGTTCGTACGCTCCGCGCTCGTCGCCCCGTTCCAGCGCACAGCGGGCGAGGCCGACGACGGCCACTGCGTTGCGTGGGTCGGATTCGGCGAGGCCGCGGTAGATCGCCTCGGCCCGATCGACGAACCCGATCTGCAGGTTCCGCTCCGCGTCCAGCAGCCGCTCGATCACTCCTCGTCCTCGGGGCTGTCGTCGCGCCGTCCGCCGTCGAAGGCGCTCGCGCGGTCCGCGTCGCCGTCGAAGGCGCTCGTGCGCTCCGCGTCGCCGCCCGCGGTCGTGCGATCCACCTCGCCGCCCCCGCTCGTGCGATCCACCTCGCCGCCCTCGGTCGTGCGATCCACCTCGCCGCCCCCGGTCGCGCGATCCACCTCGCCGCCCCCGGTCGCGCGATCCACCTCGCCGCCCCCGGTCGCGCGATCCTCACCGGTGGT
>JAJYEB010000314.1 GCA_021790375.1 Chloroflexota bacterium
CCGGTGCGCGCCGTGCCCGGGCGCGAGGGTGGCCCGCACGCCGGGGGGCCGAACGCCTCTCCTTGGCGTGCAGGACCGTGGCTAGGCTGACCCGCGCAACACGTTCCAGCGACGGGAGGTCCCTCGCGCGATGCCCCAGTATCCGGTCGCGCTGGTCGAACGGCACATCCTCGATCGGGCCCACCGCACCCTCGAGCGCGTCCTCGCCCGCCTCGAGTCCACCGCCGAGGTGGCGGGCACGCTCGGCGCGCCCGAGCTCGCCGCGATGGTGCACGCCCTGCTCGACGACGTGGACGCCATCCTGCGCGACCACATGGCGTGGGAGGAGCAGGTCTGCTACCCGGAGACCGACCGCCTGGCGGCCACGCCCTGGGCCACGCAGCTGCTGCGCCTGCAGCACGACCAGATCCGCCGGCTGCTCGACCAGCTCCGCACCGACGACCTCGGCCGGGCCGGGTCCCACCAGCGCGCGGTCAGCGAGCTGCGTGGACAGCTCTATGCGCTCCACGCGATCCTGGGCTCGCACCTGGAGCAGGAGGAGCGCGCCCTCCTGGGCCTCCTGGTCGCGGAGCCTGCCGCCCCGCGCGCCGACGGTCTCGAAGAGGTGGAGCCGCGACGCTGAGGGTGACCTGCCACCCTCCCCGAGCAGCTCGGCTACTTCAGCCCACGAGTGGCACGCCGGCCCGCTCGCAGGCGCTCCGCAGCTGCTGGTCGACGGTAGCCAGGGCCAATCCCCGCCGCGCCGCCAGCGCCAGGTAGGCGGCGTCGTAGGCGGTCAGCTCGAGCGCCCGGGCGAGCTCGGTCACCTCGCCGAGGGCCGTGTCGAGCGAGACGCCCTCGATCCGCACCGGCAGCGCGGTGAGCAGCCCCCGGACCTGCGCCAGGTCGGCCAGCTCGAGCCGACCGCGGCGTTCCGCGGTGCGGAGCCCATTGGCGACCTCGAGTGGCCAGATCGCCGGGGCCAGCGCCTCCTCGCCGGCGAGCCGATCGAGCACCCGCTCCGCGAGGTCGGACCCTTCGTCGCCGAAACACCAGGCGAGCGTCACCGAGGCATCCACCACGAACGTCATCGCCGGCCCTCGTCGATCAGCTCCCGCAGCGGGAGCCCCGCGAGCGCGTGCGTGCGGCGGAAGACCCGGAGCTCGGTGATGGCTTCTTGGGTGCTCCGCGACGGGCGCGGCGTGGCGGGCGCCAGCACCGCCACCGGCACACCGTGCTTGGTGATCGTGACGGGCTCTCCGTCGGCCACCTCGTCGAGCAGGCGGGGAAGGTGGGTCTTCGCTTCGTACGCGCCGATCCGTCGCATGGGGGCGTCCTCCATCTGGTCTGCGACTAGTCTAATCGCTCCGACAAGCGACTCCGGGCCGGGACCGCATGCGCGGTTCGCCCTGCCACAAGCGGCCACCAACGGCCATCGAGGCGCCGCTGCCGGTCGCAGGAGACCGGGCGGGCGGTGGGGCACGGCCGACCCCGGGGCTCGGGCCCGTCTTCCGGGTCAGCGCCGTGCCGTCGGTTGCCGCCTCCTCGGGTGCGTCGGTTCGTCGAGCAGGATGATCGGGCCGCCTCGGCCGGTGAGCGCCCGGAACGCATCGGCGAACGTGGCGTCGTGTGACCGCATGTACCGTTCGAGGGCCGCCGCGGCCTGCACGGGGACCCGCCCGACGTGGTCGCGGTACCAGGTGCCCACGTCGGTGTAGGCGAGGTCGTCGCTGCGGCACCAGTGCCCCGCCGGCAGGGTGGCAGGCGGCAGCAGGCGCGCGCCATCGGAGTCGGACATGCCTCGGCTCCCTATCGCCCCTGGCAGGGGCACCGTGCCGGCGTGAGGGATGCCGGTGGTTGCCGGGCCGTCGTCGAGCCAGGACTCTCGGGCCGCTCTGGATAGGTGCCGCGTGGACGCGACGGGCGCAGTGTACCGGGAGTGGAGCCGGTCGATGCCGACGGACACGGCCGCCGCCACCCCGGCGCGCTCGCCTGCCCGACGTCCGTGCGCCGTCCCGGGCCGGTCGCCTGCCCCCGGTCCCTGGGCGCTGCCAGCCTCCTACAGGCCGGCCGTGGCCCAGTAGCGCTCCGCGAACCCGCGGATGCCGCCCTCGCCGGCGAGGCGCGCGTGGTACCCGGCCAGCGCGTCGAGCATGCCCTGCTCGCTCTCGAACAGGCGGGGCAGCTGGCTCTCGTACAGCGCGATCCCGGCCGCCTTGCGGTCGAGCTGCTCGGTGATGTCGGTGTAGCGGGCCTCGAGGGCCACCCCGGGCGGGAGCGCGAGGCCGCCCTCGGCCAGGTCGGCCGGCGCGTGGAAGTCGTTCCACCAGGCGTAGGGGAAGTCCTCGTAGAACGAGACGCGCCCGACGAACGCGGGGGCCGGCATCACCCAGCCGCGGGCCTCGTCGAGCAGCCCCAGCACGGCCTCGCGGCAGAGCTGGTGGTCCACGTGGTTGCCCACCCCGAGGGGCGCGTAGACCATCTGCGGCTCGAGGCGCAGGATCTCGCGGCGCAGGATCTCGTAGGGCGCCGGGTCGTCGTCGCGCACCGGGCCGAGCAGCTCGGCATCGCCCTCGTAACCGCGGTACACGGCGTCGGGCAGGTCCAGCCAGACCACCGAGCACTCCGCCATGTAGGCGTAGCGCTCGTCCTCGACGCGGCGGATCTGCGCGATCCCGGCGGCCGAGAGGTCGAGCTCCTCGAGCGAGCCCTGGCCGGCGATGGAGTCGGCCACCGGACGGGCGGGGGTCTCGGCGGCGGTGACGTTGGCGCTGCGGGTCCACGCGGCACGCTGCCAGAACTGGCGCGCCTGCAGGTTCGCGAGCTCCTGGGTGACCGCGAGCCGGCCGGGGTCGGCGGCCCAGCCGGGGGCGCCCGAGGGGGCCACCGGGACGGGCAGGTCGGCGGGGACGTTGTCGCGGCGGAACGCCACGGTGTCGGGGAACATGGCCTTGCTGCCGAAGCCGAGCGCGGTTCGCTGGTACTCGGTGAGGGGGGACTGGGTGGGGCCAGTGCCGGAGCCCTGTGGGCTGCTCGGGCCCGGCGCGATGCCGGGGCTGG
>JAJYEB010000315.1 GCA_021790375.1 Chloroflexota bacterium
GATCGACTACGACAGGGTGGACCGTCTGCGCGGGCTCGAGGTGAGCATCGTGACGACGGCGAAGACCGACGAGGAATCGAAGAAGCTTCTCGAGCTCCTCGGCATGCCCTTCGCCGGCTAGCGGCGCAGGAGGGACCACGAATGGCCAAGAAGTCCATGATCGCGAAGGCGAACCGCCCGAACCGGTACAAGGTCCGGGAGCACCACCGGTGCTTCGTCTGCGGCCGTCCCCGGGGGTACATGCGCCGCTTCGCGCTCTGCCGCATCTGCTTCCGCGAGCGGGCCCTGCAGGGGATGCTCCCCGGCGTGACGAAGTCGAGCTGGTGATCCGATGAACATCTCCGACCCGATCGCCGACATGCTCACCCGCATCCGGAACGCCAGCCGGGCGCGTCACCCGGAGGTGCTCGTGCCGGCGTCCCGGACCAAGCGCGAGATCGCCCGGATCCTCAAGGAGGAGGGCTTCATCGCCGAGTTCGACGAGACCCGCGAGGGCCCCCGGGCGATGCTGCGCATCACCCTCCGCTACGTCGGCGGCAAGGCCCCCGTCGTCTCGGGGCTCAAGCGCATCAGCAAGCCCGGCCTTCGCGTGTACGCGCGGAAGACCGACATCCCGCGCGTGCTCGGCGGCCTCGGCATCGTCATCGTCAGCACCAGCCAGGGGATCATGACCGGCGCGCAGGCCCGCAAGGCCCAGCTCGGCGGCGAAGTCCTGGCGTACGTCTGGTAGGCCGCCATGTCACGCATCGGACGTCTCCCCATCCCGATCCCCGCGGGCGTCGACGTGACGCTGGACGGCTCGTCGATCACGGTCACCGGCCCCCGGGGGCAGCTGCACCGTGACCTCGCGCCGGAGCTCACGGTCGTCCGCGAGGACGGCACGCTCCGGGTCGAGCGTCCACGCGACGACAAGCGTTCGCGCGAGCTGCACGGACTGACCCGCACCCTGGTCGCCAACATGGTGACCGGCGTGACCGCCGGCTTCCGCAAGCCGCTCGAGATCACCGGCGTGGGCTACCGTGCCCAGAAGGTGGGCGACAAGCTGCAGCTCAGCCTCGGGTACAGCCACCCCATCGAGATCGACCCGCCGGCCGGCATCAGCTTCGAGGTGGAGAATCCCACGAAGCTCGCCGTGGTCGGCATCGACAAGGAGCTCGTCGGCCTGACGGCGGCGAGGGTCCGCGCGACGCGCAAGCCGGAGCCCTACAAGGGCAAGGGCGTGCGCTACGCCGGTGAGCAGATCCGCCGCAAGGCCGGCAAGGCCGGCAAGATCGGCGGCAAGAAGTAATCCACGGCGGGCCCGCCAGGGTCCGCGGCATCCGCAGGAGAACGACGACCGACATGGCCCAGGCACCTTCCCGGAGCGCCGGGCGCGAGAAGCGCCACGAGCGGATCCGCCTCACCCTCCGGGGGTCGGCGGCGCGGCCGCGCCTGGCCGTCTTCCGGAGCATCGACCAGATCTACGCCCAGGTCATCGACGACACGACCGGCCGCACGCTCGCGGCCGCGTCCTCGCTCGAGCCGGAGATCCGCTCCGGCGAGGGCACCAAGACCGAGCGCGCCCGGACCGTCGGCCGGCTCGTTGCCGAGCGGGCGAAGGCGGCCGGCGTCGGCAGCGTCGTCTTCGACCGGGCCGGCTTTCGCTATCACGGACGCGTGAAGTCGCTCGCCGACGCGGCCCGCGAAGCGGGCCTCGACTTCTAGGTTCGGAAAGGAGCCCCCGTTGGCGAGGATCGATCCAGCCAGGCTGACGCTCGAGGAACGCGTCGTCCAGATCAACCGTGTCGCGAAGGTCGTCAAGGGCGGCCGGCGGTTCAGCTTCAGCGCGGTCGTCGTCGTCGGCGACGGCGCCGGCCACGTCGGCGTCGGGCTGGGCAAGGCCGGAGAGGTCCCCGAGGCGATCCGCAAGGGCGTCGAGGACGCCAAGAAGCACCTGATCCTGGTCCCGCTCGTGGGCACCACCATTCCGCACGAGGTCACGGTGCGCTACGGCGCGAGCAACGTGCTGCTGCGGCCGGCCTCACAGGGAACCGGCGTCATCGCCGGCGGCTCCGTGCGCGCGGTGGTGGAGTCCGCCGGCATCCGGGACATCCTCTCGAAGTCGCTGGGGTCGACCAACCCGGTCAACGTGACCCGGGCGGCGCTCGAGGCGCTGCGCAGCCTGCACAGCGCCGAGGAGCTCTCGGCGCAGCGCGGCGTGCGGCTGCGAAGCATGATCAGCGGCCAGCCGGCCCCGGAGGTCAGCGCCGATGCCCGGTAAGCTGCGCGTTCGCCTGCACAAGAGTCCCATCAGCTACACCGCGAAGACCCGCGGCACGGTCCGTGCGCTGGGCCTGCACCGGCTGCACGAGACGGTCGAGGTGCCGGACAACCCGGCCACCCGCGGGATGGTCCGCGCCGTCCGCTTCCTCGTCGAGGTGGAATCGGTCCCCGCCACGCCGGAGCCGGAGTCCCCGGCGCATCACCGCACGGCCGCGAGCCGGAGCAAGGCGGCAGCCGGGCCGGTGTCGGCGGCAGCCGCGCCTGCACCTGCCGCGCCGGAAACGGCCGCGCCCGAGGCAGCCGGCCCGGTGGCCGATGCGGCCGGCCCCGCGGCCGCATCCGACGAGCCTGCGCCGGCGGTCGAGGAGGAACGGGCATGAAGCTGCACGATCTGCGCCCCGCCGAGGGCTCGCACACCCCGCGCACGCGCGTCGGCCGCGGCATCTCCGCCGGCAAGGGCAAGACGGCCGGCCGCGGGACCAAGGGCCAGAAGGCCCGCACGGGCAGCTCGATCCCGCCGTGGTTCGAGGGCGGCCAGACGCCCGCCTCGCAGCGGATCCCCAAGCTGCGCGGGTTCAAGCGGCGGTTCCGCGTCGAGTACGCGGTCGTCAACGTGGGCCGCATCAGCGAGGTTGCCGCGGCTGGCGGTTTCGGCGAGCCCACCGCGGGTGCCCCCGTTGCCGTCAACCCCGAGCTGCTGCTGGCGGCCGGCCTCCTCGGCTCGCTCCGCCGACCCGTCAAGGTGCTCGGGCAGGGCGACGTCGACCGCCGGCTG
>JAJYEB010000316.1 GCA_021790375.1 Chloroflexota bacterium
GCATCGTGGTCGAGCCGCGCAGCCTGGCCGTCCGCGTGCCTCGCGCCTATGTCGGCGAGCTGTTCGGACCCCCGGCGGAGGATGACGCCGACGGACCCGTGCCCGGCACCCTCACGCCTGCCAGCGCGGGACCCGGGCGAGCAGGTGCGGTGCCCGCAGCTCGCCGACCAGCCGGCTGAACGGCTCGCGGGGCACCCCCCGCCACGCCAGGTCGTCGAGCGACTCGGGAAGCGGGACGTCGGTCCGGAGGGTGGCCAGCTCGCGGTAGAGGAGGGCCTCCGTTCGCCCGGCGCGGAGGGTCTCCGCGAGGGCGCCCGCGCCGCGGAGCGACACGTCCCACTCCCAGGCCCGCTCGGGGATCGCCTCGAGGTGCAGGTACCGGGCGAGCACCGCCGACGCCGAGCGCTCGCCCCATCCGCGGAGCCCCGGGAACCCGTCGGCCGCGTCGCCCACCAGCGCCAGCCAGTCGGGGATGCTCTCCGGGTCCACGCCGAATCGCGCCCGCACCGCGTCGGCGTCGATGATCCGCTCGTGCCGCCGGTCGAACGCCACCACGCGCCCATCCGGGCGTACGCACTGTGCCAGGTCCTTGTCCGGTGACAGGATCACCACGCGCTCCACGCCCGGCGAGTCCGCCCATCGCGCGGCGGCCGTCGCCAGCGCGTCGTCGGCCTCGAACTCGACCATCGGCCAGACCACCAGGCCGATGGCACGGAGGGCCTCCTCGGCCAGCTCGAACTGCGCGAGGAGCTCGGGCGGCATGCCGGCCTCGGTCTTGTACCCGGCATACCGTTCGTTCCGCCACGAGCGGACGACGTGGTCGGTCGCGCACCCCAGGTGCGTGACGCCGGGATCCCGCAGCAGCCGGAGCACGCTCTCGACCAGCCCGACCGTCGCCCCGACCGCTCGCCCCCGCGCGTCCGCCGACGGCGGCCGGCCGAAGTGCGCGCGGAACAGTTCGTAGGTCGCGTCGAGCAGGTGGAGCTGCATCCGGACAGTATCGCCGTGACCGGCACCGGGGCCGCGTGGTGCCCGTCCGGCGACGGGTCCCGCCCGGGCCGATGCCGCCCGCGTGCCCCGCTCTGCCGGGCAGGAACGCGGTGCCCCACTGGCCCGCCACTCCCGGGTATTCCGGCCGTATGCTCTCCCTGCCGCCCGGACTTCGCCGCCGCCCGGGACCATCGGCCTGCATCTGCGGCACGCTTCGGCTCAGGCGGCCGCTGCCGCCCTGGCCCCACCATAGGCCCTCATGACCGCAGCCACGCTTTCGTCGCCCATCCCGGACGTGCACGCGCGCCCCGCCGCGGAGGTGGCCACCACCCTGGAGGTCGACCCGTCCGTCGGGCTGAGCACCGGCGTCGCGAACCAGCGCTACCTCCTGGCGGGCCCCAACGAGCTCGAGCGGGTCGAGCGTCCATCCCTCCTCCGGATCGTCTGGGACGGTTTCACGGAGCCGTTCATCCTGCTGCTGTTCGTGGCCGGCGTGCTCGCCGTGGCACTCGGCGAGGTCCGTGACGGGGCGTTCGTGCTGCTGATGATCGGCCCGATGGTGGGCGCGGACGTCATCACGGAGTACCGGGCCGAGCGCGCGCTCGAGGCGCTGCGCGCCGCGGCCGCACCGATGGCACGGGTCCGCCGGGACGGCGCCGTCGAGGAGATCCCCGCCGCCAGCCTGGTGCCCGGCGACGTGGTGCTCCTTCGCGTCGGCGACGTGGCGCCGGCCGACCTGCGGCTCGTCCGCACCGAGGGCCTGGCATTCGACCGGAGCGTCCTCACCGGCGAGTCGCTGCCGGAGGCCGGCCGCGCAGAGCCGGATCCGTCCGGGGCGCCGCTGGCGGAGCGGCGCGCCGTCGCCTTCGCCGGCACCAGCGTGGTTGCCGGGCGGGGCGAGGGGATCGTCGTCGCGACCGGGCTGCACACGGAGTTCGGGCGTATCTCGGCGGCGCTGGGGGGCCAGGACCGCCGCCGCTCGCCGCTGCAGCGGGAGCTGGACCGGCTCGTCCGCATCCTCCTCGTGGTCGCCGTCGGCCTCATCGCGATCACCACTGGCCTGGGCTTCCTGCGCGGCAACCCGGCCACGGCCAACCTGATGGCCGGAATCTCGGCGGCGATCGCGTCGATCCCGGAGGAACCGCCCATCCTCTTCGCGGTGATCCTGGGTCTCGGCGCCTACCGGCTGCTGCGGCGCGGGGTCCTGGTGCGCCGGCTCAATGCCCAGGAAACGCTGGGCGCCGTCGACCTCATCCTCACCGACAAGACCGGGACCCTCACCCAGAATCGCCTCGCGCTCACCGACCTGCGCACGCCCGCCGGCACGGTCGGCGATCCGGATCAGCGAGCCCGCCTCCTCGTGTCCGCGTTGCGAGCCGAGGAGGACGCGTGGAGCATCGTCACCGGCGCACGGCCCGGCTCGTTCACCCGCTCACTGACGTCCGCGGTCTCCGCGGCGGGCGGGACGGCCGAGCTCGATCCGGGCGAGCTGCTCGACGCCGACCCGGTGAGCGACGAGCGCCCCTACTCGAGGACGCGCGCCCTGCGGGACGGCGTGGTGGAGGAGCTGGCGCTCGGCGCGCCCGAGGTGGTCCTCGCGCTGGCGGATCGCCTGGACCCCGCCGAGCACGACGACTGGCACCGGCTCGTCGAGCGCGGCGCGGACGCCGGAGAGCGGCTGCTCCTGCTGGCCGGCCGCGCCGACGCCGAGCCCTGGCGTCCGCTGGCCCTGGTCGGGTTCGCCGACCACCTCCGCGAGGGCATCGGGGACTCGATGCGCCAGGCGACCTCGGCGGGGATCCAGACCATCATCGTGACCGGCGACCACCCGCTCACCGCCGCGGCGATCGCACGCGACGCGGGCATGCGGGGCGAGCGCGTGGTGACCGGCGATGAGCTGGCTGCCTGGGACGACCAGACCCTGCGCCGGGAGCTCCCGTCGATGGACATCGTTGCCCGAGCGGCCCCGGAGGACAAGCTGCGCCTGGTGGACGCCGCGCGCGCGACGGGGCGCACCGTCGCGGTCACCGGCGATGGGGTGAA
>JAJYEB010000317.1 GCA_021790375.1 Chloroflexota bacterium
CGGGTGCCCTTCGTAGACGTGGAACCGGCCCTGCAGCGCCGCCACGGGAACGCCGGCCAGGCGCCCGAGGAGCAGCCGACCCACGTGCCCCGGGGCGGTCGCGGCGGGCCAGCCGGGAAGCTCGGCGAACGGGATCGCCGTGGCGTCACCGATCTCGTCGGCCAGCCCACCGAGCCCGGACCCCAGGACCAGCCCGAGCCGCGGGACGAGCGCCGTGCGCTCGCGCACGGCCGACTCGAGTGCATCGAGCCGGGCGCGCCAGTCGAGAGGCCGGAGCACCGCGTCAGCGGGATCGTCGCGCACAAGACCACCTCGAATCGAGCCATCGGCGAGGAGCCGCGATCAGGATGGGGCTCGGTCGCGAACGGACGTGGCCCCTGGCTGACCGCATCCGACCGGGCCCTTCCCCGTGCGCGCCACGCCCCGGCCGGGCGGGGGCCGCGGCGCGAGGACGCCGCCGGACATGGAAGAGCCCGAAGGAACCGCTGGTACACCACCCGGCGTGCGCTGCGATTGCTCGCTCGCTTCGCACCACCTTGATGTGATCTCGGTGGCCCGCCGGAATTGCTCCCGGCGACCCGTCGCCTTGCGGCTTCGGGTCGGTACCTTGCGGTACCGGCGACACCTTGCGGTGCCGGTGATCTGTGACGGCCCCTTCGGGCAAGACCAACGATATGGGGTGCCGGCCCGGCAGGTCAACGGGCTTATCCACCAACCACGCCCCGGGTTCGTCCGGTCGTCCACGATCGCGGCGCGATGTGGACGCAATGTGGACAACACGGCCCCGAAGCGGGGCTTTCGGCGACCGGCGCAGGGGCGACCGGCGCGGCGCCCCGGCAGGCCTACATCAACGTCGCCTTGACGACCACCGATCCCACGTACTTGTCGTGGAACCCCTGCCGCCGCGAGTCGGTGGCAGTGCTCCAGGCGAGGTAGACGTACCAGATCAGCACCAGCAGCGAGATGAGGGCGCCCACGCCGACCCCGTAGGTCCCCAGGTTGGCCAGCGCGCCCGGGCCCGCCAGCAGCAGCCAGCGCAGCGTGGCCTGGTTCGTGGTGAGCGAAGCCCCGTCCGCGGCGTTCAGGACCATCAGGCCGAGCAGGCGATCGCCGGGCGACGCCCGCATGCGGGTCCACGTGTAGATGAAGTAGGCGGCGGACAGGATGAGGTCGATGACCGCCACGATCCCGAGCGCACCGAACCCGACGGACCCGGTCGTGAACGATGCCCCCACCACGAACGCGGCGAGGATGCCCCCGACGATCCCGAGCAGGATGCCGTCGATGATGTACGCCACGAGGCGGACGACGAAGCCCGCGTAGACGATGCCGGCCGCAGGCCCGGCCTCGACCGGCGGCGGGCTCCAGCTCGACGGAGGAACGCCCACCGAGGGGGGCACGCCGGCCTGGCTCCAGCTCGACGGCGGAGGCGCGGCCGGCCCGGCGCCGGCCTGGCTCCAGCTCGACGGCGGAGGCGCGGCCGGCCCGGCGCCGGCCTGGCCCGGCCCGGGGTCATCGACGTGCGGACCGGGCCCCTGGCCCGCCGGATCCATGGAACCCGTCATGGGTGACCTCCCTCTTCCTGCGCACCCTGCCTCGCTCGCCTCGCCATCACGGAACCCGCGGCAATGTCGTGGATGCCTCGACGCTCCGGGTTCCGGCCGATGGACAGGGCGACCGCCAGGTACCAGACGAGCATACCGGGCCCCAGCAACAGGCCGAGACCGGGCAGCTCGCTCACGACCCAGCGCACCGCCGATCGCCGGACCGACAGCCGCCCGCCGGTCCTCGCATCCGCCATGCTGAGCCGCAGCAGCTGCTGCCCGGGTGTGGCGCCCATGATCGCCCACCCGTAGACGAGGTACGCGCCCCGGATCACGAACAGGATCCCGGCGGCGAACATCGCCAGCGTGTACTGCTGAGCGGTCAGCGTGAGGGTGTCGAACGAGGGCGACTGGAGCGTCGCGGGGTCGAGCGCTCCGGTCAAGGTGACCGCCTCGAGGAACAGCCAGATCGCCACGAACCAGGCGATGACGACGATCGCCGCGTCGACCAGGGTGGCCGCGAGTCGTGGGCCGAAACCCGCGCGCTCTGCGGGCTGCCTCCCTCCGCCCGGTCCGTCCGGGCCCCCGCCCGGACCCGCATCGCGGCCGGCCACGGGCCCGGACATCATCGACGCGACGGAGGGGAGTGGGGGGCCGGCGGAGAAGTCCATCGCCGCACAGTACCGCGGCCGCGCGGAACGGGCCGCGGGTGCGGGATCAGCTCGCGCCGGAAAGCTGCTCTCCCGTGGAGGGAGCCGCTCGGGACGCCTGGTCGATGGCGACCACGGACTGCACGAATGCCCGGTTGACGAAGGCGACGTCCAGCGAGGGATCCTCGGCCTCCGAACCGACGCGGATGACGGCCTCCGTCACCGGCACGAAGAGCTCTGGACGGTGCCCGGTGATCTCGGAGAGGTCGGTGCCCGGATGCAGGTGGACGACGCCGCACACCGACGCGCCCGTCAGCTCGATGCACACCTCGTAGCGATCCCTGCGGGTGCGCAGGGCTGCCCGCTGCTCGGCCGTCATCGGAGACTGGCTGTCCGGTCCCGACGCGACCACGACGAGTTCGTAAGGGTCGAGCTCGTGCAGCTCCGGCGCCTCGTGCAGCCGATCGCGGCTCGCGAGGGGGGCCGTGCTGACGGCAAAGACCGGGACTGGCACCCGGCGGTTCAGCGTGTCGGAGAGCCGGCCCTCGACCCGCACCCGGCCCACGATCCGGCGATCCTCCGTGAACGCCTGGAACGGGGCGATGCTCGGTGCACCAGTGCTCGGCACGCTCATGCCCGGCGCGCCCGCGCCCCCCGGCGTCGGCGCCGTCCGGTCGCGATGTCGGAACAACTCGAACGGCACGGCCGCATTCTAGGGTCGGGATCCTTGCAATGGAACGGTCAAAGGTTCGATCGTGAGGCGATTGATCGGCCCGAGCCGGTGATCGGTCCGGAAGGCAGATCGGCCCGAGCCGGTGATCGGTC
>JAJYEB010000318.1 GCA_021790375.1 Chloroflexota bacterium
GGTCCTCGTCCTCGCGGCCGTTCAGCGTGTACAGCGCGACGATGGTGGCGAGCAGCCCGAAGGCGCGCACCACGAGCGGGAAGAAGATCCACGACTCCGGGCTGGGCCAGCCGGCGCTCACCGCGACGTTGTAGATGCCGACCGAGAGGATCATCGCCCCGATGTTCTCCACCGCGGTCGACTCGAACAGGTCGGCGCCGCGGCCGGCGCAGTCGCCCACGTTGTCGCCCACCAGGTCCGCGATCACGCCGGCGTTGCGCGGGTCGTCCTCGGGGATGCCGGCCTCCACCTTGCCCACCAGGTCCGAGCCCACGTCGGCGGCCTTGGTGTAGATCCCGCCGCCGAGCTGCGCGAAGAGCGCCACGAACGACGCGCCGAAGCCATAGCCCACGATGAGGAAGGGGGCCTGGTCCGGGTGGCTGAAGCCGCCGTAGAAGACGAACATGGCCCACACGCCGGCGAGCGACAGGGCCACCACCAGGAAGCCCGAGACGGCCCCGCCGCGCATGGCCACCTTGACCGCCTCGACCAGGCTCCGGCGGGCGGCCGCCGCGGTGCGCACGTTGGACTTGACGCTGACGTACATGCCGATGATCCCGGAGGCCATCGAGCAGGCGGCCCCGACCAGGAAGGCGATCCCGGTGCGGATGCCCAGGTCCATGCCGTAGACGTCGGTGTCCGAGACCTGCTTGGTCTCGACCAGCCCGATCACCACCGCGATGACCACGGCGACCACCACGGCAAGCATGGCGATGGTGGTGTACTGGCGGCGGATGAACGCCACCGCCCCCTCGTAGATCGTGTCGGCGACGTCCAGCATCGCCTGGGTACCCGTGTCGTGCGACAGCACGTCGCGCGCCAGGTACAGGGCGAAGAGGACCGTCGCCAGAACGGCGATCGGAATGAGCCACGGCATCGCACCGGCAAGACCGCTCACGTCGGACACGCCTCCCCTACACAAGGAAACATCCCCGCTGGGAGCGGGGCAGGAACGCGGTTTTCGGCAGGCCGGAGTGTAGCATGCGGCCCGGGCCGGCCCGCGCTATGCATTACATATCCAGCCGGTCTGCGGCCCAGCCGGCCTGCGGCCCGGCCGGCCTACGGCAGCCAGCGCGGCTGCGTCCCGTCCGGCGAGAGCTGACGCAGCTCCCGACCGTCGGTGCGCACCTCCCAGATGCCCGCGCTCGGGCCACCCGCGGTGGGGATCCGCACAAACACCACGAGATCGCCTGCCGGCGAGAACGAGGGCTCCCGATCGGACAGGTCGGTCGCGGTGCTCAGTGCCAGTGGAGCGCCGCCGGCCGGCGACTGGAACAGCACGTGCTGCACGCCGCCGCCCGAGAGCCAGGCCATGCCGCCCTGCGACGAAACCCCCAGCCACGGGCCACCCACGGCAAGCGCCGCCGGTGCCGACCCTGCGCGCACCACCCAGGCGGACGCGCTCGGCTGGACTCCGCCCGTGGCGTCCACCACGAACCCACGTTCACGGTCGGACCACTGCATGGGTCCGGTCGGGTTGCGGAGGCCCGTGGGGGTGGCCGTACCGGTCGCGAGGTCGACGCGCATGATCTGGCCGCTCGCGTCCACCACGAGCGCGGTTGAGCCATCGGACGAGACGGCGGCGACCGTCGTCCACGGTCCCGGCTGCACTGCGGCCGCTCCGTCCGGGGCGGCGTTCACCGAGCCGGTGGGCGGCGCGCCGCCGGGCAGGAGCTGGCGCACCTGCTGGTTCGAGTCGATCGGCAGCAGCCAGATACCGCGGTCCTCCCCGGCGACCCTTCCGCGCCGCCCCACGATGACGGCGCTGCCATCCGCCAGGAGGCGGGGGGCATAGTCGAATGCATCGTCCGGGGTGAGCACGGTGGGGTTCGCATCGCCGAGCCTGAACGTCTCGACGAGCCCGCCGGCCGCGTAGACCACCCGCTTCCCGTCGGCGGTGACGTCGTAGGCCGTCACGGGCGCGAGCTCGTCGGTCAGCTGCCGGGGGTTGCTGCCGTCGGGGTTCATCGCCCACAGGTTGCGGACGCCGGTGCGCGCCGAGAGGAACAGGACCTGGTTCTGGAGGGAGTCGGTGGGAGCGCCCGTGGTGAACGACCAGGCCCGTCCGGCCGCCACCATGCTCGGGTTGTCGGCGCGCTGGACGCCATCCAGCAGCTGCACCGTGTAGGTGGTGTGCGGCGCCAGTGGCGCGGAGGGCTGGTACACCAGGGCGCTGGCAAGCGGCGTGTCCCCCGGCACGTCGTCCGGCAGCGCCTCCGCCCGCAGCTCCCCGGGGGCCGGAGGGGTGACCCGGACCAGCCCGCTGACGCTCGCCGGGTCGACCGGTCCGTCGAAGAGCATGGCGATGGGGCCGTTCACGGGGGCACCGGCCGATCCGTCGGCAGGTATGACCTTCAGCAGCCCGAGGCCGGCGCTGACCGTGGTGAAGCCCACCGCGATCGGGCCGGCCGGGGAGTTGCCGTCGGTGTCGGCCGCGAGGTCGGAGACCGTCACGACGTAGTGCGTGCCGAAGGCGAGCGGGTCGAGCGGCGCCAGCGTGACCGTCAGGCCGCTCCAGGTGGCGCGGAAGCGCGTCGAGGGCAGGATGCTGATCGCGGCCTGGGTCGCGCCGACGTCCATCAGCCGGTCGAACGTCAGCGTGATCGTGGAGTCGATCGCGACGTCGGTCGCGCCGGCGGCCGGAATGCTCGAGGTCAGCGTCGGGAGCCCGATGGTGCGGAACGAGAACGTGCTCGGGCCCTGGTTGGCGACGTTGCCGTTCACGTCGCGGAACCCGGGCGAGATCGTCACCGCGAACTGCGTCGCGACGGGCAGCTTCTCCGTCGGCGTGAAGATCATGGTCCGCGACCCATCCCACGAGAAGGTGCCCTGGACCTCCGGGACGATGCCGAAGTGGAGCTCGGCGGAGCCCTGGTCGACCGCCTTGGTGAACTGCACGTCGATGGTCGTGTGGGTCAGCCCCACGTGTGCGTCGCCCGTGGTCCGGCCGAGCGTGACGGCCTGGACGGCGGGCGGGACA
>JAJYEB010000319.1 GCA_021790375.1 Chloroflexota bacterium
GTTGCCCCGCTCGCCGCACCCCACGTAGACGACGATGTCCGCGTCCGACAGGCGCGCCAGCGACTGCTCGACCACCGTCTTGCCGGTCCCGAAGCCGCCCGGGATGACGGCCGCGCCGCCCCGGGCCACCGGGAAGAGCATGTCGATCACGCGGATGCCGGTGACGAGCGGCGCGTCCGCGGGGATGCGCCGCGCGGGTCGGGGGACGCGCACGGGCCAGGGGTGGGCGAGGGTCAGCCGCCGGATCCCCTCCGCCGTCTCGAGCGTCGCGACCGGTTCGAGGACCGTCGCGTCGCGCTCCTCGATCGCCGCGAGCCGTCCGGGACCCACGCCCGGCGGCACCAGGATGCGGTGTTCGAGCGCGCCATCCGCCACGGTCCCGACCTGGTCGCCGGGCCCGACCTCGTCACCGGCGTGCCGACCCGGGACGAAGTGCCAGCGCCGCGCAGGGTCGAGGGGAGAGGCCTCCAGCCCCGCGGCGAGCGACCACGTGCCGGCCCGCGAGAGCGCATCGAGTGGACGCTGCAGGCCGTCGAAGGTGGCACCCAGCAGCCCGGGGCCGAGCCACGCCTGGAGCGCCGTCGCCGTCTGCACGACGGGATCGCCGATCCGCAGCCCCGAGGTCTCCTCGTACACCTGGATCGTGGCGATCCCGACCTCGAGCCGGATCACCTCGCCCAGGAGGCGGTCGCGACCGATCCGCACGACCTCGCCCATGACGGGGGCGGTCAGACCGGTCGCCCGGATGACGGGGCCGCCTGCCTCGACGACCACGCCCGGCTCCACACCCGGCGGCGGGTCGTCCCCGACGGAGCCCGGCCCGCTCACGGTGCCTCCTCGTGCTGCGGCGGCGCGCCCGCCGGCGGCTCCCCCGACAGCTGGATCCGATGACCGATGGCGCGCTGGAGCGCCTCCCCGATCATCGCCCGGCGCGCCTGGACGTCCCCGCCGATGCCGGCGGGAATGCCGATCACGATCGGCCGGACGAGGTTCTCCAGCGACGCGCGTGCCCGTTCCGGCACGCTCCGCCACACATCCTCGGTCACGAGCACCAGCCCCACGTCCTCCCGTGCCGCGAGCGACTGCACCGAGGCCGCCGCGTCGCCACCGGGACCGACCACGACGGTGGCCACTCCCGCGAGGCGGAAGCCGTCGGCAAGCTCGGGCGGAGTGACCACGACGAGCCGCATGGTCCCCTCACCCTCCCGTCTCCGGCATGTAGCCGGCAGTCTGTGCGCGACTCCAGCGCCCCGCGACGCGGCCGAGAATCGCACGCAGCCGGATCGCCTGGGCCTCCACCGCCGCGACGTAGCCCGTGACGACGCCGATGCCGAGCGGATCGCGCCGGGCCCGCCGCGCGAGCTGGTCGAGCCGGGCAAGCGTGGACCGGCGTTCCAGGGACGCCGCCGACTCGATCCCCTGCTCCGACAGCTCCACCACCACGGCGTGCGCCGCGGCGTGCTCTGCCGTAAGGACCTCGCGTACCTGCGCCGCGGCCGCGCCGGCGCCCGTTGCCCGTGCCCGGCGTGCCTCGAGGCAGGCATCGGCCAGCCCCGCCTCCACCGTCACCCATGCCTCGCCGCGCTCGCAGAGGGCCGCGAGACGCCGGGCGGCGCGCACCTCGATCACGCCCGCCTCTCCGAGGAGTTGCACCGACGCGGCGAGTGTCGGTGCACGCACGATCTCCGCGAGCTGTCGTGCGTCGAGGATCGCGCCGGCCCCGGCGCGCTCGAGCGCGACCGCCGGGTCCACGTCCGCGATCCTGAGCCGCAGCAGCGCCACCACGCGTTCGCAGTCGAGCGGCAGCACCAGCGCCTCCACCAGCGTGCGCGCCGGCGGTGGATACCACCGGGGCAGGACGCCGAGCCGCGCGAACCGGTGGCGTTCGATCGCCCGCAGGACGGCGCGTGCAGGATCGATGCCCACCGCTCCGGCTGCCGGCGAATCGGTCCTCGCCGGCGGAGCGGCGGCGAACGGCTGCCAGTCGTCGAGGCGGGCCAGGTGCTCGAGGAGCGCGGCCGGAGACTCCGATTCCGCCAGCTGGTGGAGCACGCCCGGGTCGAGCAGCCGTCCCCGAAGCGCGGCGACCCGGGCGTTGCCGTACTCGTACACCGCCTACCCCTCCCGGGCCGGGGCCGCGGGGCGGGGCTCAGCCGCGGCCGACGCGAGAACCTCGCCGCTCGCGATCCCCAGCGTCGCCGCGACCTGGCAGGCCATCGCCGACCGAGCCCGCTCGAGCCGCGCGGCGAGGCGTCCATCGACCTCGCCGCGCCCGTCCGCCGAGCGCACCCGCACCCCCGGCTCGCGCAGCGTCCCCACGACGGAGGCACGCGGTGCCAGAGCCGGTTGCACCAGGCGGACGTCGGCCGCACGGACCTCGACCGTCGCGCCCGGGCCGGCACGCTGGCACCCCTCCCGCACCAGGGCCGCCATCGCCCGTGCCCAGCGCCCCGGATCGCCCCCGGAGGCGATCACGTCGAGCCGCCGTGCGGCCTCATCGAAGACCTCGTCGAGCCGACGCGACGCGAGTTCCGCCCGGCGATGGACGAGCCGCCGCCGCGCCCCGTTGACCACCCGCGCCGCCTCCGTGCGTGCCTCCTCCCCGGCAAGCCCCACGGCCGCCGCCACGCGATCCGCCACGGATCGCCTCGCGCCGTCCACGATCGCGGCCGCCTGCGAGTCCGCCTCCTCGAGCAGTCCCTCGGCCTCCCGGCGCGCCTCGGCCGCGATCGCCCGGAGGACCTCCTCGCGGCCCGCGGTGTCGCTCATCGCGGTCGGCGTCCCGTCGCGTGCCGCTCGCATCGCGCGTCAGCCACCCTGCAGCAGGATCAGTGCGGCGATGACGAACCCCAGGATCACCATGGTCTCGGGGATCGCGACCAGGATGAACACCGACCCAGTCGCCTCGGGCTTCTCGGCGATGGTGCCTGCCCCGGCCGCGCCGATCCGCGACTGCGCCCAGCCGGTGGCGAGGGCGGTCAGGCCGATCGCGATGCCGGCGGCCAGGAAG
>JAJYEB010000320.1 GCA_021790375.1 Chloroflexota bacterium
GAGGTCGCCGGCCAGCCGGCACGAGGACCCTACGCCCCGTACCGCCAGATGGAGCGCCTCCCGCTCTACCGGGACGCTGCCGAACGGCTGCTCGCGCGGGACCTCGCCTACCCCTGCTACTGCACCCGGGACGAGCTCGACGCGGATCGGGCCGCGCAGGAGGCCGCGCACCAGCCGCCGCGGTACGTGGGTCGCTGCGCGAACCTCACCGCGGATGAGCGGCGCGCCCGGGAGGCTGAGGGGCGGCGGCCCGCCATCCGCTTCCGGATCCCGCCGGGGACCGTCGCCTTCGACGACATCGTCCGGGGCCACGTCGAGATCGAGACGGACGCGCTGGGCGGCGACCTGGTGATCGTGCGCTCCGACGGAACCCCGCTGTACCACTTCACGGTGGTCGTGGACGATGCCGAGATGGCGATCACCCACGTCATCCGCGGCGAGGATCACCTGTCGAACACCCCCAAGCACATCCTGCTGTTCCGCGCACTGGGCGCGGACGTTCCCGCCTTCGCGCACCTGCCGCTGATCCTGAACCCCGACCGCACCAAGATGAGCAAGCGCAAGTCGCAGACGGCGATCGCCGACTACCGCAGCCAGGGCTTCGTGCGTGAGGCGCTGGTCAACTTCCTCGCGCTGCTGGGGTGGGCCAGCGGCACCGAGGAGGAGATCTTCACGCTCGACCAGCTGGTGGAGCGGTTCGACCTGGCGCGCGTGCATTCCGGCGGGGCCATCTTCGATCGCGAGCGGCTGGAGTGGCTGAGCGGCCAGTGGATCCGCCGCCTGCCCACGGAGGATCTCGCCGAACGGCTGGTGCCGTTCCTCTCCGCCGACCTTGCGGCGCGCGCGGCCGACGGTGCACGCCTGGTGTGTCAGCCGACCGTGGAAGACATGCGTCCGCTCATGCCGCTGGTGCAGGAACGGCTGCCGGTCCTGGGCGCCATCGGCGGCCTGGTGGATTTCCTGTTCATCGATCCGATCGCGGTCGATCCGACGCTGCTGGTGCCCAGGCGCTGGGACGCGGGGACGGCGGTGGAGGGCCTCGAGGCGGCCCGGGACGTCATCGCCGCCCGGGGCCGCGTCAGCTTCGAGGCGGACGAGCTCGAGGGGCCGCTTCGCGAGCTGGCGGAGCAGCGCGGCTGGAGAGCCGGCGACCTGTTCATGGCGATCCGGATGGCGATCACCGGCCGGACCGCCACGCCGCCGCTGTTCGACACCATGGTTGCGCTGGGTCGTGCGCGCACGCTCGACCGGCTGGACGCGGCCGCCGGGATGCTGCGGGAGCGGCTGCCGGCTGGTTGACCGCGCGCCGGCGGTGGTGCGACGCCTGTCCGAGGGGACCGGGCTCGAGCCGCGCGCCGGGCCCGAGCCGCAACGCTACGTTCCCGTGGCCGCGTGGAGGATGGCCCACGCCACCGCGGCGACGGCCGCACTGGCCGGGATCGTCAGCACCCAGGCCCACACGATGGACCCGGCGATGCCCCATCGCACGGCGCTGAACCGGTCGCTCGCGCCGGAGCCCATGATCGCGCCGGAGACGACGTGCGTGGTCGATACCGGCATGCCCAGGTGGCTGGCCACCACGATGACGGTCGCGGCCGCGGTCTCCGCGGCGAACCCGTGGACGGGATCCAGCTTCACGACCCGCTGGCCCATCGTCCGGATGATCCGCCAGCCTCCCGCCGCGGTCCCCAGCGAGATCGCGCCGGCCGCCAGCACCATGACCCAGATGGGGACCTTGAACACGGGCAGGATCCCGGCGGCCACGAGAGCGGCGGTCATGATCCCCATCGTCTTCTGGGCGTCGTTGGAGCCGTGGCTGAACGCCATGTACGCGGCGGAAACCAGCTGGAGCCGGCGGAAACGCTCGTTGATCCGATGCGGATCCGCGCGCCGGAACACGTTGAGCAGCACGATCATCACGAGGAACGCGCCCAGCAGACCGATGATCGGCGAGCCCACCAGGGGCGCAACGACCTTCGTCACGATCGCGTCGACGTGCACGGCGGAGGCGCCCAGCGCCGCGAGCGTGGCCCCGAGCAGCCCGCCGATGAGCGCGTGGCTGCTCGAGCTGGGAAGTGCAAGCCGCCAGGTCAGCAGATTCCATGCGATTCCGCCGATCAGCGCCGCCGCGATGACGACCTGGCCGTGGCCGCCGACGGGCGTGGTGACGATGCCGCTGCCGATGGTCGCGGCGACCTGCGTGCCGGTCAGGGCGCCCAGGAAATTCGCGATTGCCGAGAGGACGATGGCGAACTCCGGGCGCAGTGCCCGCGTGGAGACCGAGGTGGCGATCGCGTTCGCCGTGTCGTGGAATCCGTTGATGTAGTCGAACAGAACCGCCAGCGCAAAGAGCGCGACGAGCGAGTACGTGATTCCCTGGGTCATCGCGTTCCGCTCACCGGAATGACGGGAATCGGATTATCCTGATGCGCGTTTCTCGGTCCCGTATTCGAAGGGAAATGTGGCGTGAAAATCCGGAAGACCGACGCGTCGGCGATGGCCCCGGCACCGTCCATCCGCGCGCGCACGCTGAGCCCGGCAGCCCAGGCCCGGCTCGAACAGGCGGAACTCCTGCGCAGGTCGGTGATCGACCGGCTGGAGGGCCCGGACGACGTGTTCAAGGTCGCGCTCGAGGAGGGGGAAAAGGCGGCCACCATCCGCCTGCGGCTGCTGAAGGTGGCGAAGGAGCAGGGCAAGGAGATCGCGGTCATGGTGCGCGGCGACCATCTCCTGGTCGGGCTGATGACGCCGGAACGCCGCCCCCGCCGCGGCCGGCGACCGAAGGCCTGACCGGCTCCCTGCCCCCGGCCGATCCGCCCGGGCGCGCAGTCCGCGCGCTCGTGTCGCTGCGGGAACTGCGGCCATCGCGCTCCGCCCGAAAGGGCGCCAGGTTGCTGCCGGGTCATCGGTCGATTCGCCGTGTTCGCGCTACGCGTGCTTCACGACGATCTTCTCGATGATGTCCGCGACGTCCTCGCACTTGTCGATCGTCGCCTCGAGCAGACCGTA
>JAJYEB010000321.1 GCA_021790375.1 Chloroflexota bacterium
GTCGGGCCTCATGTTCCTCACCGGCGACATGAGCGCGCGCGAGGTCGCCCACGAACAGCAGGCCAAGTTCGCCGCGATGCAGGGCCTGTACGAGACGACCTCGGGGGCCGACATGGTCATCTTCTCGCTCCCCCCGGCGCAGAACCCCGCCGACGCGTTCCAGGGGCCGGCGATCGTGGTCACGCGGCTTCTCAGCTTCCTCTCGTTCGGGAGCTTCGACGCGGTCATCAAGGGGCTGCAGGCGTTCCCGCCCAGCAGCTGGCCGCCGGTCGCGCTGACCTTCCTGGCCTATCACAACATGGTCGTGATCGGCACGCTGATGCTGCTGGTGATGGTGGCGCTGGCCTGGTTCGCGTGGAGACGTTCGCTGACGCGGCACCCCAACTGGCTGCGTCTCGCCGTCGCCGTGACGCCGCTGCCGTTGATCGCCCAGCAGCTGGGCTGGATGACCGCCGAGGTCGGACGGCAACCGTGGGTGGTGTACGACGTGATGCGAACCAGCCAGGGGGTCTCCACGGCGGTCAGCGGCGCCGACGTCCTCGTCTCGCTGCTGCTGCTGGTCGTGGTGTACGCGCTGCTGGGCACGCTCTGGCTCTATCTGCTCCGGCGCGAGATCGTCCACGGCCCCGAGCCGGTGACGACCGAGGTGGACGTGGAGGAGCCCGTGGCCGAGCAGGACGCGGCGCGCACGCGCAGGGGCCTGACGGCCCGGGGGGCCTGAGCGATGCCTGATCTCGCCTCGATCTGGTACCTGCTGGTCGGGGTCCTGCTGGTGGGATATGCGGTGCTGGACGGGTTCGACCTGGGCGCCGGGACGCTGCACCTGTTCGTGGCCCGCGATGACGACGAGCGGCGCACCGTGATGCGTGCCATCGGCCCGGTCTGGGACGGCAACGAGGTCTGGCTGCTCACCGCGGGTGGTGCGCTGTTCGCCGCGTTCCCGCCGGTCTATGCCACCGTGTTCTCGGGCTTCTACCTGGCCCTGATCCTGCTGCTGCTCGCGCTGATCTTCCGGGCCGTGTCGCTGGAGTTCCGCTCGAAGGTCGAGTCGGCCGGCTGGCGGCGTGCGTGGGACGCGGCCTTCGCCATCGGCTCCTTCCTGCCGGCGGTCCTCTTCGGGGTCGCGATCGGCAACGTGCTCCGCGGCGTGCCGCTCGACGCGGCGGGCGACTACCGCGGCGGCCTCATCGGCCTGCTGAACCCGTTCGCGCTGGCCGTGGGCCTCCTTGCGCTCTCCATGTTCGTGATGCAGGGCGCGACCTGGCTCACGCTGAAGACGACCGGCGCCGTCCAGGCGCGCAGCCGTCGCGCGGCGACGTTCGCGTGGCCCGCCTTCGCGATCCTGTGGGTGGTGGTCACCCTCTACTCGCACGCCGATGCGTCGCACCTCTGGGGGAACTACGACAACCCGCTGGCGTGGCTGGTGCCGGCCGCGTTCGTGGTCGTCGCCGGGACGTATCCGGTGGCCCTGCGCGCCGGGAGAGAAGGCCTGGCGTTTGCGCTGTCGTCGCTGTCGATCGTCTCCCTGATCGGGATCATGGGCGTCGGGCTGTACCCGAACCTGCTTCCTGCGCTGGGGGATGCGGCACGCAGCCTGACCGTCACCAACGCCTCATCGTCGAACCTGACCCTGTCGGCGATGCTCGTGATCGCCCTCATCGGCATGCCGCTCGTCCTCGTCTACACGGCATTCATCTACTGGCGGTTCCGGGGCAAGGTCTCGGGACGGGACAGCGCCTACTGACGTGCGGCGGCTGCTCCGCCGCACGTCCTCGTCCGTGGCCACCGGACGCGGGCGCCGCTGAGGCTGCCGCGGTCGCCCCACCAACGCCGCCGGCGCCGCTGAGGCTTGCCGCGGTCGCACCGCGAACGCCCCTGGCGCCGCGCAGCCGGGTCACCAGTCACATCCGGCTAGGGCAACCGGCCCGGGCCGTCCGCTGCTGAGAGGCAGGGGACGCTTCAGGCCCTGACGGTACTGATGCAACTGTGCGCATGAGTCCATCGTTGCACCCATGGATGAGATCTGCGTGATGCAGGCCACGGTCCTGAAGACGCTCGCCAACCCTCGGCGCCTGGAGATCATCCACCGCCTGGCCGAGGGTCCGTGCGAGGTCGGACGGCTCGCAGAGGAGCTGGGCGTTCCCCAGCCGAGCGTCTCGCAGCACCTCGCGGTCATGCGCAGTGCGGGCATCGTGGAGGCCGCGCGGGAAGGCCGCGAGGTCCGCTACTGGCTTGCCGACCCCGACATCATCCGGGCGTGCGACATCATGCACGTGGTGCTGATGCGCCGTCTCACGCGCCTCGGGATGCTCGGCGTGGGCGCCACGCCCGGGCCCATCGCGACCCACGAAGCGCCACCGATCCCCCAGCCCGTGTGAGGCAGAGATGGACGAACCGCTCTCGATCGTGCTCTTCTCCGGCACCGACGACCGGCTGACCTCGGCGAGCGTCTTCGCCGCCGGTTCCGCGGTCCTGGGTCGCCCCGTGCGCATCCTCCTGCAGTACTGGGGCCTGGAGGCGTTCCGGGCCGACCGGATCGGGCGCGCCCGCGGCCTCGCTGCCGACGCCGACGCCGAGGGGGGCCCCATGCTGGCCGCCGCGCTGGAGGCGGGCCAAATCAACTGGGCCGACACGCTGCGCCAGTCAAAGGAACTGGGCGAGGTCGAGATCCACGCTTGTTCCCAGTCCATGGACATCCTGAAGCTGGAGCAGGCCGACCTCGACCCGCTGGTCGACGGCGTCGAGGGGATCGCCGGCTTCCTCGCGGCTGCCGGCGACGGTCAGCTGCTGTTCATCTGAGGCCGCGCATCCAACCGGCGGTGACTGCCGGACGTCCGGAAAGGTAGGGACGATGACCACACTCGAAATCGCCCAGCACGTCGATGCCAGGGGCCTCTCCTGCCCGATGCCGATCGTCAAGACCGCACAGGCCATGAAGACGCTCGCCAGCGGACAGCTCCTCGAGGTTCTCGCCACCGATCCCGGGTCCACCAAGGACCTGGAGGCCTG
>JAJYEB010000322.1 GCA_021790375.1 Chloroflexota bacterium
ACGATTCGCTCCGCGCCCGCGGCCCGGTGGAAGGGCTCGAAGATCAGCGACCGCTCGTCCGGCGGCACGCCCGGGCCCTGGTCCCGCACCGTGTAGACCGCCACCGGGCCGTCGAAGTGCAGCGAGAGCGCCACCCGGCTGGATGGCGGCGAGAACTTGATCGCGTTGCCGAGCAGGTTCACCAGGATCTGCTGGACTCTCCGCCGGTCCGCATGCACCGTTCGCAGCCGGGACGGCAGCGCCGTGTCCAGCGCGATGCCGCGCTCCATCGCCAGCGGTGCCAGGTCGTGGACGGCCGCCTGCGCCGCTTCCGCGCCGGAGAACGGCGCGGGGGCCAGGTGGAGCTGGCCGGCATCGAGCCTGCTGAGCTCCAGCAGGTCGGCAACCAGCGTGGCCATGCCGGCCACCAGGTCACGCGACCGGGCCAGGAACTCTCCCTCCGGGACGGGGCCGTCCGATGGTTCCGCCGAGGACGCCGGTGCTTCCCGCGATCCCTCGCCGGCGCTCGGGGCAGGCAGGTCGGGATTGCGTGCGGCGGCGACCAGGTCGAGGTAGCCACCCAGAGAGGAAAGTGGCGTGCGCAGCTCGTGGGCGACGACGCTCGTGAACCGGCGTCGCTCCGTGTCGGCCTGCCGCAGCTCCGCGAGCTCGCGCTCCGCCTCGCGGTGGCGGACGAGCCAGGCCAGGATGGAGCCCGCCGGGCGCGACAGCGATGGCGGGAACCGCCGCTCGAGGGCGGCCGCGGCACGCGCGGAGCGGAACGCGAACGCGATCGCCACGCGACCGCGGACCGGCAGGGCGATCCAGCGCCGCAGTGACGCATCCGCGCCTTCAGATGCGCCGAGCCGGCTGTCGGCCGTGCCGAGAGCTGCACCGGCCCTGCCGTCGGCCGCGCCGGGAGCTTCGTCGGCCCTGCCGGGTCTCCGCGCGACGGTGACGAACGTCGTCGGGAGCGGTGCCCGGCCCCGCGCACCCCGCGGCGCGGCGGCATCGAGCCACGCTGCGAGTTCGGGGGCGCCGACCTCAGGCTCCGCACGGGCCGCAGGCTCCGCGCCGCCCCCAGGTTCGCCGGGCGCAGCCCGCGCGATCACGATGCGGCGTCCGCGGTAGTCGACCGCCACGGCCACGTCCGCGGCCCCCGACGTGCGGGCGATCAGCCCGAGCAGGTCACCGATCCCGGCGTCACGGTCCCCGTCGCGCGACGCCAGGGCGACCGCACGGGCCAGGAAGCGGGCGTCACGAGATCCACGGTCGTTGCCCGCGGTGCGCCCGGGTACGCCGCGTCGCCCGGGCACGCCACTCGCTGCGGGGGCGCCATCCCGGCCGGACGGACCGCCGGGCAGCGCGTCGGCAGCGACCGGCGCCACGGCGCTACCCCTGTTCCGGGGCAGGACGCGCGGCGCGGACCGGGCGGCCCAGGGTCCGTCGCACCACGTCCATGACCTCCTCAGTGTAGGCCGTCGCGTCTCCGGTCTCGACCGCGGTACGCAGGCAGCCGGCCACGTGATCCTCCAGCACCATCAGGGAGACCGCGTCGACCGCCGCGCGGAGCGCCGCAGTCTGCTGCAGGATGTCGATGCAGTACTCGTCACGCTCGATCATCCGGGCGATCCCCCGCACCTGGCCCTCGACACGCGAGAGCCTGCGCAGCAGCTGCTGTCGATCCTTGTCGTAGCTGTGCCGGAAATGCGGGTTGGCCGCCTCGGCAATCTCCCGATGCTCGGCGGCACGTCCCTCGGGCGCCCGGTGATCCTGTTCGTCGCTCACGTGGCCTCCGTCCGGCAGCCGCGGCGTCAAGGCCACGGCGGCGGGGCCACGGCGGCTGTCCGGATACTCCCCGGGAGTGTAGCAGTGGTATCGCTCCCCGGACACTCCTCGTCACGCCGCGCCGGGGCGCGACCGGGTAGACTTGCCCGCGATGCACGCCGATCGCGTGACCGAACCGGTGCCCTTCGCCCACGCCAGCGAGGCGGAGCTGGCGCGGATCCTCGACTACTACGGGATTGCCTGGTCGTACGAGCCGTACGCGTTCCCGATCCTCTGGAACGTCGACGGCGCCGTCGTCGAGAGCTTCGCGCCCGACTTCTACCTGCCCGACCTCGACCTGTACATCGAGCTCACCACGCTCAAGCAGAGCCTGGTCCGGAAGAAGAACCGCAAGCTGCGGCGGCTCCGGGAGCTCTACCCGGACGTGCAGATCAAGCTGTTCTACGCGCGCGACTTCCGCGCCCTGATGCTCAAGTACGGCCGGATCGAGCTGGTGGATTCGCTGAGCGGTGCCGAGGGACAGGCCACGCCGCCGAGGCATTCTGTCGCCGGGACCGGACGGTCGCCGGCCGGGTCCGTGGCGCCCTCCGCCATCGATGGGCGCGTCGCCGGGGCGTCGCCCGATGCCTCCCGCGAGCCGATCACCACGGCGTCGCGTCGCCGGCGCCGTGCGGCACGGCGGGCCGCGGCCGTACAGGAGGCTCGCGCGTGACGGCCCGACTCCTCCCCGGGAGGATCTGAGCCCCCGTGCGCTCACCCGACCTGGTCGCCGACGTCGCGGGCGTGCTCGTTTCGGAGGAGCAGATCCGCGCGCGCGTGGCCGAGCTCGGGGCGCAGATCAGCGCCGATTACGCGGGCCGCGAACTGACGCTGGTGAGCGTGCTGAAGGGATCGCTTCCATTCATGGCCGACCTGATGCGGGCGATCACGATCCCGGTCTCGATCGACCTGATGGAGGTCAGCTCGTACGGCGGCACGGCCACCGAGTCGTCGGGGCTGGTGCGGATCCTGAAGGATCTGAGCTCCTCCATCGACGGGCGCGACGTCATGATCGTGGAGGACATCATCGACACCGGGCTCACCCTCAACTACCTGATCCGCTACCTGCGCGGCAAGAATCCGCGCTCGCTGCACATCTGCACGCTGCTCGACAAGCCCGCACGCCGGCTGGTCGACATCCCCATCGACTACCTGGGCTTCACGATCCCGGACCAGTTCGTGATCGGCTACGGGCTCGAC
>JAJYEB010000323.1 GCA_021790375.1 Chloroflexota bacterium
CGCGCTGAAGGGCGCCCACTTCATCGAGCTGGCCGTGCAGCGGCGCGTGCCGCTCGTGTTCCTGCAGAACATCGCCGGGTTCATGGTCGGCCGCGAGTACGAGGCCGGGGGAATCGCCAAGCACGGCGCCAAGCTGGTGACCGCCGTCGCGTGCGCCGAGGTACCCAAGTTCACCGTGCTCGTGGGGGGCAGCTTCGGCGCCGGCAACTATGCCATGGCGGGGCGCGCGTACCAGCCGCGATTCCTCTGGTCCTGGCCGAACAGCCGCATCAGCGTGATGGGCGGGCCGCAGGCCGCGCGGGTGCTGTCGACCGTGCGCGAGGCGTCCCTGCCGGGCGGGCGGTGGGCATCCGAGGAGGAACGGGCCGCCTTCGAGGCGCCGACCCTCGAGCGCTACGAGCGCGAGGGTTCGCCGTGGTACGCGACCGCCCGCCTCTGGGATGACGGGGTGATCGATCCGCTCGACACGCGCCGCGTGCTGGCGCTGGGGATCGAGGCGGCACTGCACGCACCGATCCCGGAGACGAGGTTCGGAGTGTTCCGGATGTAGCCCGAACCGCACGGCTACCATGCTCGCGTGACAACCGCCTGGGCAACGTCCGGCCCGGTTCGGGTCCTGTTCGTCGCGAACCGCGGGGAGATCGCGGCACGCATCGAGCGGACCTGCGAGCGCATGGGGATCGCGTGCGTGGTCCCGCATCGCGACGTGGATCCCGGCCTCGATCTGCTCGACGGCGCGGCCGTCGTGGCCGCCGCGCTCCGGTCCGGCGCCGATGCCCTCCACCCCGGGTACGGGTTCCTCGCGGAGAGCGCCGCGTTCGCCACCGCCGTGCTGGACGCCGGCCTTCGCTGGGTGGGGCCCCCGCCCGGCGCCATCGAGGGAATGGGCGACAAGGCCGTCGCGCGCCACCGCGCGGCATCGCTCGGAATCCCGGTCCTTCCCGGATACGACGGCGAGGACCAGTCGGACGGGACGCTGCGCGCCGAGGCGGCCCGGGTGGGGTACCCGCTCCTCGTCAAGCCGGCCGGCGGCGGGGGCGGCAAGGGGATGCGGATCGTCCACGCCCCGGACGAGCTGGATCACGCCCTGGCAACCGCACGACGCGAGGCCGCGGCCGCCTTCGGCGACGAACGGCTGCTGCTGGAACGGAACGTCGCACCGGCCCGTCACGTGGAGATCCAGGTGCTGTTCGACGGTGCCGGCCACGGCGTGCACCTGGGCGACCGCGACTGCTCGGTCCAGCGTCGCTTCCAGAAGGTGCTCGAGGAGGCGCCGGGCCCCGGCGTGGGACCGGACCTGCGCGAGCAACTGGGACGGGCCGCGCTGCGGCTCGCGTCGTCCGTCGGCTACGTCTCCGCCGGCACCTGCGAGTTCCTGGTGGACGAAGCCGGCGCATGGAGGTTCCTCGAGATGAACACGCGCCTCCAGGTGGAGCACCCGGTGACGGAGCTCGTGACGGGCCGCGACCTGGTCGGCGACCAGCTCCGGATCGCGGCCGGAGAGCCCCTCGGCTTCGGGCAGGCGGACGTGCGGTTCGACGGCCACGCGGTCGAGGCGCGCCTGTACGCCGAGGACCCTGCGCTGGGCTTCCTTCCGGCGACCGGGCGCGTGGAGGCCGTGCGGTGGCCGGCAGGACCGGGCGTGCGCGTGGAGCCCGGCATCGCCGCGGGCGACGAGGTGGGCGGCCGCTTCGATCCGATGCTCGCCAAGATCGCGGCGTGGGGTCGTGGGCGAGCGGAGGCGCTCGACCGGCTGACCGCGGCCCTGGACGCGACCGTCGTGCTGGGGCTCACCACGAACCTGCGGTTCCTTCGCTGGCTCGTGCGGTCCGCCGCGGTCCGCGAAGGGCGCATGCGCACCGACACGATCGAGTCGAACTGGCCGCCGCCCGAGGGGTGGGGACCGCCGGCCGTCCCGGAGGCGGCGTGGCGGCTCGCGGCCCGGCTGCTGCTGGACGCCGACGGGCACGCGTGTCCCGGCGATCCCTGGCGCGGAGGCTGGCGGCAGAACGCCCCCGCCATGGTGCGACTGCGATGCGACGGCGACGAGCGCGCGGTGTCACCGGGCCCGGCGCCGGCGGGCACCCCCGGGATCACCGCTGCCGTCGCCGTGAGCGACGGGACCGTCCACCTGGACATCGAAGGGCGCAGCGTCCCGTTCCGGATCGCGCCTGCGCCGGACGTGGATCGGGCCGCGCGCGAGGCCACGCACCACGGCCTGGGGGGCGACTCGCGGATCACGGCCCCGATGCCGGGGCGCGTGCTCGCCGTGCACATCGTCGAGGCGGCCGTGGTCACCGCGGGGGCTCCCGTCGCGACACTGGAGGCCATGAAGATGGAGCACGTGGTCGCCGCTCCGCACCCGGGACCCGTGCGGGAGCTCCTGGTCCGCGCGGGCGAGCAGGTGGTCGCGGGTCAGCTGCTGGCGGTGATCGGCCGCCCCGACGGGAGCCTGCTCGACGGGAGCCCGCCCGACGGGGGCCGCCCCTACGGCGCCGCGCCGCCTGCCACCGAGGCATGACCGTGGCTGGGGCGGGGGATCGCGTGCGGATCTACGAGGTCGGCCCGCGCGACGGGCTTCAGAACGAGGCGCGGCCCGTGGCAACCGCGGACAAGCGCCGCTTCGTCCAGCTGCTGCTGGCCGCGGGTCTGCGGGAGATCGAGGCGACCAGCTTCGTGTCGCCGAGGGCCGTGCCACAGCTGGCGGACGCCGACGAGCTGCTCCCGGCGCTGCCCCGCGAGCCCGGCGTGCGGTATCCCGTCCTGGTCCCGAACCTCCGCGGGCTCGGGCGTGCCGAGGCCGCCGGGGCCCGTGCGATCGCCGTGTTCACGGCCGCCACCGACGCGTTCGCCGAGCGCAACATCGGCATGACCGTGGAGACCTCGCTCCGGACGTTCGGGCCGGTGCTGGATCGCGCCGGCGGGCTCGGCTGGTGGCGGCGAGGGTACGTGTCCACCGCGTTCGGCTGCCCGTACACGGGGCGAGTGGAGCCCGACCGTG
>JAJYEB010000324.1 GCA_021790375.1 Chloroflexota bacterium
GCCGGTCGGCAGCGCGGCCGCGGCGGCCTCCGGAGCCCCGGCCGCGTTCGCCAGTGCCAGCGCGCCGGCCGGTGGACCGTCCCAGGGCGCTGCCCCATCGAGCGCTCCGTCCACGGCGGGCAGCTCGGGGGCTCCCTCCGCATCGCAGGGTCCGCTCGACTCGGGGACGGCAACCGGCGCCTCTGCGTGCAGCGGAAGCCACGACAACCGCGTGTTCTTCGAGGCGATCGCCGGGCAGGTCACCTGGGCGGTCTACTGCGCGGTCCTGCCGGCGGGCTGGTTCGTGCAGACCGGGTCGTTCTCGCTGCGTGACGGCGGACACATGGACATCACCTACAAGGGCCCGAACGGAGCGCTGCTCACGCTCGACGAGGGCGCCGCCTGCGCCGAGGGGGCCGGCGGCTGCGCGCCCCAGGGACAGCAGCTGGGGACCTCGGCATTCGGCGACCGGAGTGGCACGCTCACCGCCCTCGGGTCGGGCGGCGGCTACGCCATCTACGTCGATCCGGGGGGGTTCCCGTCATGGTCCGTGACCGGGACCGGGCTCGACCAGGCGACGTTCGCGGGCCTCGCCGCGGCGCTCTACCACGTGCAGGGCTGACGCGCCCCAGGCGATCACGCCACGGTCGTCGGGTCGGTGTCGTCGGATTCCGGGTCGTCGGTGCCGTCGCGTGCCGGATCGTCGGTATCGTCGCGTTCCAGCGTGAGGTCGGCGCGCGCGTGGACCTCGGTGAGTGACTCGGTCAGCGGCGGCGGAACCGGCACGCGCACGGTGTGCCCTTCGCGCTGGGCCACCCGTCGGGCCGCCCGGGCCGCGATCGTCCTCGGGTCGGCCGTGGCGCGGTTCAGGTAGTAGAAGAAGAAGCTCGACACGACCGCCGCGATCGGGATCCCGAAGATCGCGCCCGGGATGCCCGCCAGCTTCCCGCCGACGATCACCGAGGCGAGCACCACCAGCGGGTGGATCCCCACGGCCCCCGCCATCAGTCGAGGCTGCACCACGTTCATCACGATGAGCCACCCGGCGGCCATGACGACCAGGGCCGGCACGACGGCTCCCGGGTCGGTCAGGATCGCCACGATCACCGGCGGCGCCCACGACACGAACGGCCCGAAGAAGGGGATCGCCTGCAGGATCCCCGTTGCCGCGGCCACGATCGGCGTGTATTGCAGTCCGAGCACCATGCCCAGGACGGCGGCCAGCGCGCCGTACATCAGGCCCATGATCGCCTGGCCGCGCAGGAATCCGCCGAACGAGCGGGAGACCGTGCGCTCGAAGAGCCGGACCTCCTCCGCGTACTGCGGCGGGACGAGCCGCACGCCGAAGGCAAGGATGCGGTCGCGGTCGAGCACCATGTACAGCGACAGCAACAGGATGATCAGCAGGTTGCCCAGGACCCCGAGCCCGGCGAGCGCGAAGCTCGACACGGGCGCGGCAACCGAGGGGAGGTCGCGGAGGAAGGTCTGCACCTGGGCTGCGACGTCGATCTTGATGCCGAGCGAGTCGAGCCGGCCCTGGTTGGTCGTCAGGATGTCCAGCAGGCTCCGCTGCAGCGCGGGGGCGTTGGCGACGAAGGCCGTGAGCGAACTGGTGAACACCTGCACGGCATAGACGGCCACCAGCAGGAGCGCCACCAGCAGCAGCCCGTACGTCAGCAGGACGGCAAGCCCGCGAGGCAGCCCCGGCGTCACCCGCTCGAGCACGCTCGCGACGGGCGACAGGACGAACGCGAGCAGCCAGGCGAGGAAGAAGACCAGCAGGATGTCGCCGAAGTAGAGCAGGACGTTCGCCAGGAGTCCCGCGAGCACCAGCGAGACGGCGAGCGTCCCGAGGACGAGCAGCGCGTCGAGCCAGCGTCGCTCGCGTTCCGTCAGCCGCGATCCCGCCCCGGGCGACTCTGGCACCATGTGCTGAGTCTACGACGTGGCCGCCGCCCGACGAAGCCGGGTGCGCCGGCGGGTGCGTCCTCTGGCCGGGCGCGCCGGCGGGTGCGTCCTCTGGCCGGGCGCGCCGATCCAGCCGGGTGCGCCGATCCGGCCGGGTGCGCCGGCGGGTGCGTCCTCTGGCCCGGCGCGCCGATCTGGTCCCCGTCTACCTCGCGACCGGCCCGAGCCCCATCCGGTCGTGGCACACTCTGAGCGTCTCCCGCGCGAGCGGCTCCAGCCGTTCCGCGCCCGCCCGCAGGACCTCCTCCACGTAGCCCGGCCGCTCCGATAGCTCGCGGCGCCGCTCCCGGGCCTGCGCGAAGAACGCGATGATCCGGTCCGCGAGCAGGCGCTTGGTGTCCACGCAGCCGGTGCGCGCGGTGCGTTCCCCCTCCCAGATCTCCTCGAACTCCAGCGGGCTGAAGTACCGGTGCAGCTGGCACACGTTGCACACCTCGGGGCGGCCCGGGTCGGTGCGGCGGATCCGCTCGGTGTCGGTGACCATGCTCATGACCTGCCGGCGGATGACGTCCGGTTCGGCGAAGATGTCGATGACGTTCCCGAGCGACTTCGACATCTTGTTCGCGCCGTCCGTGCCGCGCACGATCGGCGAGTCGTTGAAGACCGTCTCGGGCTCCACGAAGTAGTCGCCGTAGCGCGCATTCCAGGCCCGCACGATCTCGCGCGCCAGTTCGAGATGCGCCGCCTGGTCCTTGCCGACGGGGACGTACCTGGCGTGGTAGATCGCGATATCGGCCGCCTGCAGCACCGGGTACGTGAGCAGCGCGTGGTTGATGTCCTCGGGCTGGTTGCGCCGCTTCTCCTTGAACGACGGCGTGCGCTCGACCCAGGAGACGGGCACGACGGACGACAGCAGCCAGGTCAGCTCGGTGTGTTCCGGTCGATCCGACTGGCGGAACAGCACGGCCCGCTCCGGGTCGAGCCCGAGCGCCAGCAGCCCCAGCGCCATCTCGTGGGTGTTCTGCCGGATCAGCTCGCCGTTGTGCGTGCTGGTCAGGGCGTGGTAGTCCACGATGCAGTAGATCGCGTCGTGCTGTTCCTGCATCGCGATG
>JAJYEB010000325.1 GCA_021790375.1 Chloroflexota bacterium
CCGGAGTACTCGGCCATCAGCGTGAAGCTGGGGCTGTTGACGACCGCCGACACCCCGAGGCCGCGCGCGAAGCCCTTGGCGAACTGCGTCTTGCCGGCGCCCAGCTCGCCGCGCAGCGCGATCACGTCGCCGGCCTCCGCGACTCCCGCGAGATGGGATGCGAGGCGTCGGGTCTCGGCCGCCGACGCACTCGACACCCGCACCCGTCCCTCGACGTCGGCGATGGTCTCAGCCATCACGCTCGAGATCTGCGATCGGCACGTCGACGAGCTCCTCGGAGCCGGGCAGCGCGACGGGGTCGAGCGCCACCCGGGCACATTCCTGGAACACGCCCCCCGGGCGGCGGCGCGAGCCGACGAGCCGCACGAACCGGCCGTTCCGGCCGAGCAGCGGCCCGGCCGCGACCCGCACCCGGTCCGGTCCGACCGGCGGCAGGCCGGCACCGGGCCCGAAGAGCACGAGCGGGGGCGTGATGGAAAGGCCCACCTCCTGCCCTCCGCAGGCCACGAGCGCCTCCCAGGCCGAGCGCGGGATGGGCCGCTTGCCGTACCCGTCGAGCACCACGAGCGCGAACGACGGGCCGGGCTGGATCGACGCATCCTGGCGTTCGATGGAGGCGCGCAGCGCGAGCACGTCGCTGCCGATCACGCCACCGGCGATCACGCCGCGGACGCCCATCGCGCGGGCTCGGGTCAGCCCCTCGACGTCGACTCTCGAGCCCGCAACGAGGATGGCACCGGAGTGACGGACGTCGATCCGGTTTGCGTGCAGCTCGGCCTCCGGACCGTCGACGGCCACGACCAGGGGGCCGTGCGAGGGCTCCCCGACCGCCAGGCTGGCGGAGAGCACGGGACCCTCGCTGCGCAGGACGAGGCCGCACGCGTCGAGCGCCTCCACGATCCCGCTGGCCGGCGAGGCCACGAGCGCGTGGTGGCGCGAGACCACCGCGCGCACCCGCCCGCCGGGGGTGACGTACAGCACCTCCCCCGCACCGTCGAACCGGAGAGCCCGTCGACCGGCACCGGCGAGCGCCGCCCCGTCCGTGACCCGCGTGCCGGGGCCGGGCGCGGCGCGCCCGTGCAGCGGCTGCTCGGCCACCTGCGGGTGGCGCGGGCGGCGCAGCAGGGGGGTACCGGGCGACACCCGGTCGCCGGGGGCCACCAGCGGCTCGTCGCCCGGCATCAGCGCGACCCGCAGCAGCGGCGCTTCGTGCGACGCGCGGGGGCCGCTGATGCGCTCCAGGCCAGCGAACGCGGTCACGGTTCGTCGTTCGCCCAGAGGGGCCGCTGCCAGGCGTCGAGGTACTCGCGCCGTCGCTCGGGCCGCTCGGGAAGCCGAAGCGGGATCTCGCGCGTGTCGACCAGGAGCCCCCCGAGCCCCCCGGTGACCTCGAATGCAACATGCCGGGCGCGGGTGCCCACGTACAGGTCGTCCGGCGACTCGAGCTCCGCGACGGCCGCAAGGCCGGGCGGGAGATCCACCACCTGCACGGTGCCCGACGTGAGCGGCAGCGACGTGGTCGCGCCGTCGGCCGTCACCCGGAGGGTCCCCCTGCGGGCGGGCCTCAGGCCGGGCGCCACGATCGCGCTCCCCAGCGGCAGCAGGATGTCGTCGGCGAGGTCGGCCAGCATCCGGCGCCGGTCCGCCTCGTCCTCGAGTGAGCCGAGGGGCCCCAGCACCCGCGCGTGATCGAGCGCCAGCGCGACCGCCCCTGGTCGCCGGAGCGTGTCGACCAGCGCGAGCGCGACCGCCGGCGCGGGCGGACAGGCGAACGCGCCGCCGCTCGCGACGAGCAGGTCCGGCGCGACCACCGGAACGGGATCCGGAAGGCGCTCACCGGTGCCGCGCGCACGGTGGGGGCGGGTGCGTGAATCGTCGTGCCACGCGTCCTCCAGGCGGTCCAGTGCGGCCCGGGCCGCCGCCAGGCGAACACGGGCGCCATCGCCCGCGGCCTCGCGCCAGGGCGCCAGCCGAAGGTTTCGCAGCCGGTCGCGCACCGCGAACGGCTCGTCCGCCAGCGGCGACCACGTGGCGATCCCGTCGAGGATCCCCTGGTCGTCCAGTGCCGCCGGCGGGAGCAGTCCAGAGTCCGCCCGCACGAGGCTCCGCATCACGCCCTCGGGTCCCGCCATCACCCGCGTACCGGCGTCGAGCCCGACGTCCACCCCCTCCACCCGGAGGTCGAGCACGGCGGCCAGCGAGGCGATCGACCGCGCGAACGCCTCCCGGCCATCCGCGGTCCGCCCCAGGATCTCGCGAGCCACGGCCACGGCGTCTCCCGCCCCGTGGGCGCGGTGCACCCGTTCGGCGGGGAGCCCGGGCGCGCCGCCAGCGGCGCCGACCAGCAGCATCGGGATGTCGTCACGCAGGCCGATCACCGCGCCGACCAGCGCGAGCACGTCGGCAAGGCCATCCCGCTCGTGCCCTCCGAGCCCGTCGGGTGCCGCCACGGCCACCAGGTCCAGCGCGGGATCCCGCAGCGCCAGCGCCGCGCCGAGGGCCTCGGCACGCTCCGGCGTCACCCTGGCGGCCACCTCCCATCCCTCGACGAGAAAGGCGCGCAACAGGGGCTCCGCCGCCCGGTCCGACGACCCGGCAATCACGACACGCGGCGGGGGCTGGGTGCGGCTCTCGACGCGCGTCCACTCAGGCCACGATGCCGCATCGGGCAGCAGGTCCGGCTCGGCCGCCGTGACCCCGTCGACGAGATCGCCCAGCAGCGTCTCGTGTGCCAGGGTCGCCGGCACCGCGCCGGCGGCAAGCAGGCGCCAGCGGCCGTCGACGCGACCGATGAGCGCGGCCCCGGTGGTCGCGGAGCCGATGTCGAGGGTGAAGAACGCGTGGGGACCGGAGGTCACTCGGGAATCCTACCCGGCTGCGGGGCGGGACGTCCGGCGGGGCGGGACCCGCAGCCGTCGCGGCCGCCGCCCGGCGCCCGGCAGGTCAGGCGTCCCAGTGCGACTCCTCGTCGAGCTCCTCGAG
>JAJYEB010000326.1 GCA_021790375.1 Chloroflexota bacterium
GCCCCGGTCCGCGCCCGGGCGCGGTCACGACCGCCCGGCGCCGGCGATCCGGCGCGACTCCAGCTCGACGATCTTGTTCTGGGGGTACTCGATGCGCTGGTGGTACATGCCAAGCAGCTGCACCACGAACGCCTCGCGGATCCGCTCGAGGTCGCGCAGCGTCAGGTCACACTCGTCGAACTGGCCGTCCTCGAGCCGCTCCCGGATGATGCGGGCCACCATCGCGCGGATTGTCGGCTCGTCGTGGCCGGTCAGCGACCGCACCGACGCCTCGACGCCGTCCGAGAGCATCAGGATGGCGGCCTCCCGGCTCTGAGGCTTGGGGCCGGCGTGGCGGAACCGCGCCTGGTCGACCGACGCAGCCGCCGCCTCCGCCTCCGGCGTCCCCGGGGCGAAATCCGCCGCGGCCTGCTCCTGCGCCTTGGCGTAGAAGTAGCTCATGAGCGCGGTCCCGTGATGCTGCGGGATGAACGCGATGATCGCTTTCGGCAGCCCGTACCGGTAGGCGAGATCGATCCCGTTCGCCACGTGC
Source organism: Chloroflexota bacterium (assembly GCA_021790375.1). Lineage (GTDB taxonomy): Bacteria > Chloroflexota > Limnocylindria > Limnocylindrales > CSP1-4 > JAJYNJ01. The sequence goes on from JAJYEB010000326.1 coordinate 533, forward strand.
TCCTTGAGCACGGCCGCGGATTCCTCCGGCGTCAGCAGGTCGTGGACGTTGCCCATCCCACCCTGGTTCTCGATGAACGCGGCCGGGTTCGCCAGCTTGCCGATGTCGTGGTAGTACGCCGCCACGCGCGCCAGCAGCGGGTCCGCCCCGATCGCCTCCGCCGCCCGCTCGGCCAGGTTCCCCACCATGAGCGAGTGGTGGTACGTGCCGGGCGTCTCGAGCAGGAGCCGGCGAAGCAGCGGCTGGGAGGGATTCGCAAGCTCGAGGAGCTGGAAGCTCGTCGTGATGCCGAACAGGTTTCCGAGCACCGCGAACGATCCCACGGCGACGATGGCCGACCCGCCCGCGGATCCGGCGGCCGCGCCCCACAGCTGGAGGAGACCGGTCAGGTCGCGTTCGCCCAGCAGCGTGAAGATCGCGACCACCGCGGCGTTGACCACCGCCATGGCCAGGCCGGCCTGCACGAATCGGTGGAACCGGTCGCCCCGGTGGAGCACGATGATCCCCACCAGCCCGCCCAGGAAGATGTAGGTGGCCAGTTCCACCGTGCCCGACACGGCGCCCCCGAGAACGGCCAGCGTGCCCAGCACGACGATCGCAGCGCCGCTGTCGAGCAGGATCGCCAGCAGCAGGCCCACGGTTGCCACCGGGATGAAGAACGGCAGGATGGGGCGCCCGGCGGTCAGCTTCAGCGCGAGCACGGCCCCCACGAGCATCAGGCCGACCAGCAGCAGCGCGTTGTCGCGGTGCCACAGCTCGGGCCGGTAGCGCCAGACCCATCCCAGCAGCAGGGCCACCACCAGCACCGCGAGCAGGAACCAGCCCGCCAGCTTGGCCAGGTCGGGCTGGGGGTTCTGAAGCCCGAGGGCCTCGATCTTCTCCATGTCGGTCGGGGTGATCGTGTGGCCCTGGTCGACGACCACCTCGCCCTGCTTGACGGTAACCGTGACGGGCGGGGTGTCCTGCTGCGCCTGGGTGCGCGCCGCCTGCGTTGCGGCCGCGTCGTACGACGAGTTGGCCACCAGGAGCGGCTCGATGATCTCACCGGCGAGTGCGCGCTGGTCGGCCGGCACGCCCTGCGGCAACGCCTCCGGAAGCGCCAGGCGGGCGGCGTCGAGCTCGGAGTCGCGCACCTCGGCCTGCTGGGTCGAGATCAACGTACTGCGCATCTCGTCGCGCAGCGTGGTCCAGGAGGCCATGTCCAGCCCCTGCAGCGTGGCCATGGCCGTCTTCGACAGGTTCGGCAGCGCCCCCGCCAGGGCCGCCTTCCGGGCCTGTTCGGAGAGCACCGCGCCGAACGCGGCGTCCACCGGGGCGACCAGCGCGTCGAACTCGGCAGCCTGCTTCGCGGCCGCCAGGTCGCCCTTCTGGGTCGTGTAGTCGTACTGCGGCGGCACGGCCTGCACCGCGGCGTCCTGCGCCTGCTTCGTGAGGATGGCGCTCACGAAATCCAGCGTGCGCGGCGCGGTGATCGCGCTCGGCGCGATGTCGCCGACCGAGACGTGGTACGCGGCGGGAATGATGTCGATGGAGAAGATGGCGGTGAGGGCGGCCACCAGGATCACGGCACTCACGGAAAGCCGGACGGCGTCGCGCCGGGTGAATGCCGCCAGGGGGGCCCGGATCTGCTGGGCCAGCATCAGGCCGAACCCGCGTCCGCACCGGGGCCGGCCTTCGCCGCCGCCCCGGCTCGCCGCGCCAGCTCGCGGGTGACGAGCTGGTTCACCGCGCGCCCGTCGGCCCGGCCCCGCACGCGCGGCCCGAGCACCTTCATGACCCGCCCGAGATCCCGCGGGGTCAGCGCGGCCACCTCGTCGATGGCCGCCCGCACGAGCGCGTCGAGCTCGTCGTCGGTGAACTGGGGCGGCATGTAGACGGAGAGCACGTCGATCTTGCGCTCCTCGTCCGCGGCCAGGTCGGGACGTCCGCCGGAGGCGAAGGCATCGCGCGACTCCCTGCGGGTGCGGATCTCGCGCGTCAGCACGCCCACCTCCTCGTCGGAGGTGAGCGGTCGCTGCGCGTCCTTGGCGGCCCGCTGCATGGCCGCGATCGCCATGCGGAGCGCGTCGCGGCGGTCCTCGTCGCGCGCGCGCACCGCGGCGGTCATATCGGCCTGGAGTCGCTCTGCGAGTGTCACGGGAATGGTGGCTCCCGGGCTGCGCCGTCCGGCGCCCCGGAACGGCCGGGAGGCCGGGCCGCGGACCGCGGGACGTGGCACGGTGCCCTCGTACCGTCGGATGCGGCCCCGGACGACCTAGCCCTGGCGGGCGGCCTTCTTGCGCTTCGCTTCCTTGCGCTTGCGCTTCACGCTCGGCTTCTCGTAGTGCTCGCGGCGTCGAGCCTCTGCGAGGATCCCGCTCTGCTGGATCTTCTTGTTGAAGCGGCGGAGCGCGCTCTCGAAGGTCTCGTTCTCCCCGACGCGGACTTCAGCCAATCCGG
>JAJYEB010000327.1 GCA_021790375.1 Chloroflexota bacterium
GCCGGTCCGTTCGCGGAGGTCCTTGACGGTCTCGGCCTTGATCTGTACCTGCTCAGCCATGCGTGTACGTGGTCCCTTCGTATCGTCGAACGATCAGGCGTCGAGCGCGGGGGTCTCGGCCGCCGTGGGCTCCTCCTCGGCCACCGCGGGCTCCTCCTCGGCCGCCGCGGCCGCGTGACGAGGCCTCGGCGCCGGGGCGGGCGCCGCACGGCCCGGCAGCAGCTCGTCCTCGTCCGGTTCGGGCTCGAAGGTCAGCGTGCCGCCGGCGGCCATGGCGCTCAGGAGCTCGTCGGATCCGGCCTCCTCCGCCGGCACCGCCTGCACCTCCGGCTCGACCTCGGCGCGCGACGCGCGGTCGTGCTGGCCGGCGACGGCCGCGTCGGCCACGAGGCCGCACAGGAGGCGGATCGCCCGGATCGCGTCGTCGTTGGCCGGGATGATGTAGTCGAGCTCGTCCGGGTCGACGTTGGTGTCACCGGTGCCGATCACGGGGATCTCGAGCTTGCGGGCCTCGGTCACCGCGATGTGCTCGCGGTGGGGGTCGACCACGAAGACCGCGCCGGGCAGCCGCTTCATGCGGCGCATGCCCCCGAGCGTGCGCTGCAGCCGCGTCATCTGCTCGACGAGCTTCGCGGCCTCCTTCTTGGTCAGACGGTCGAAGTCGCCGTTGGCCTGGCGGGCCTCGAGCTGGTCGAGGAGCGCGAGGCGCTTGCGGATCGTGACAAAGTTGGTGAGCATGCCGCCCAGCCAGCGCTGGTTGACGTAGGGCATGCCCGCGCGAGCGGCCTCCTCGGCGATCGGCTCCTGGGCCTGCTTCTTGGTGCCGACGAAGAGGATGCCTTCCCCGCGGGCGGCGGTCTGGTGGACGAAGTCCAGCGCCTCATCGAGCCGCTGCACGGTCTGCGCGAGGTCGATGATGTGGATCCCGTTGCGCTCCGCGAAGATGTACGGGCGCATCTTGGGGTTCCATCGCCGGGTCTGGTGGCCGAAGTGGACCCCGGCCTCCAGGAGCTGGCGCATCGAGACGGCTGCCATGAATTCCTCCTGCTGGGTTGCGACCTCCACGCGCCTTGGCCCGCGGATCGCCGGTGGAAGCACCGGACGACACCGCCGCGGGGAACGGCGCGTGTGTGTGATGCCCATGCGGACGCACGGACGCCGCCGGGGAGCCCGGCGGCGTGGCGGAGTCTAGCACAGGGCCCGGTCGCGGCGACCGGCGGGATCAGCGCGGCTCCAGGGCACGGAGGTGGCGGATCGCGGGGCCGCCGGCCCGCGGGCCGATGCTCGGCGCATCGTCCACCGCCACGAGGTCGACGCGCCAGGGGTGCGCGGGGAGCGCACGGCCGTCCGGGAGCACCCCGATCGCGCGCAGCCCGGCCGCGGCGCGGTAGAGCCGTGCCACCTTCCGACGATCCACGCTCTCCTCCGGGGAACCGTAGCGACCCGACGACCGCGTTCGCACCTCGACCACCACCACCCACGCCGGCGGCCCGGGCTCGAGCGCGAGCACGTCGATCTCGTCGCGGGCCACGCGCACGCGCGTCGCGAGGACGGTCCATCCGAGCGACTCGAGGTAGGCGGCGGCCAGCCGTTCGCCCCGTTCGCCGCTGGCTCGCCGGCTGCGCGCCAGGCGCACCGCGTCGAGCCGCTCGCTCATCCTCCGGTCGCCAGCGCCGGCAGGAGCCCGGAATCGAGCGTCTCCTGCTCGCCGGGATCCAGGGTCTCCGGCTCGCCGAGATCGAGCGTCTGCTGCTCGCCGAGGTCCAGCGTCTGCTGCTCGCCGAACACGACGCGCTGCGTGGTGACGAAGCTGCGCCGGTGAAAGGCGGTGATCCCGAGTTCCATCATCGCCGCGCGGTGCTCGCGCGTGGCGTAGCCCGCGTTGCGCTCCCATCCGTATCCCGGATGGCGGGCCGCCAGCCGGGCCATCAGTCGGTCGCGGGTCACCTTCGCGACGATCGAGGCGCACGCGATCGAGTAGCAGAGGGCGTCGCCGTCCACGATGGCGTCGTAGGGGCCGACGTGGGCCTCGAATTCGCGGATGCGCAGCCCGTCGACCAGCACGTGCTCGTGCCCGCCGAGCCTGCGGATGGCCCGGCGCATCGCGAGGTGGGTGGCACGGTAGATGTTGAGCGCGTCGATCTCCGCCACCGATGCGGCACCGACACCCACGGCAACCGCCCGGCGCAGGATCACGGGGTAGAGCTGCTCGCGCTGGAGCGCGGAGAGCGTCTTGGAGTCGCGAACGCCGGGGATCCGGCGGCAGTTGGGCGCCATGATCACGGCCGCGGCCAGGACGGGGCCCGATGCGGGCGCGACGCCCACCTCGTCGACCCCCGCGACGCGTACCAGCCCGGCCCGCCAGAGTTCGCGCTCGTACCGGAGCGTCGGCTCCGTGGTTCGCGTGGCTGCGCGCCGGCCCACGGCCGCGGCGGAGGTGCGGGTCGCGTGACCGGGGCGCCGTGCATCAGGCGCGGGCGAGACGGCAGTCGCGGGCGAGACGGCAGGCGCGGGCGAGACGGCAGGCGCGGGCGAAACGGCGATCGCGGATGGCACCGCCCCGGCGGGGCCGAGGGTGCCGTTCGAGCGGCGGGAGGTCTCGCGCATCCCGCCCCGCGCCTAGCTGCTGCGGCGCTCGCGCAGGCTGGCGGCCTTGCCGACGCGCTTGCGCAGGAAGTACAGCTGTGCCCTGCGCGCAACCCCGTGCCGCACGACCTCGATCCTGTCGATGCGCGGCGAGTTGACCTTGAACGTGCGCTCCACGCCCACGCCGCTGCGGACGCTCCGGACGGTGATCGAGCGGCCGATGCCGCCGCCGCGCAGCCGCATGATGGTCCCCTCGAAGACCTGGATCCGCTCGCGGTTTCCCTCGACCACCTTGGCGGCCACCCGCACGGTATCGCCCGAGGCGAGTTCAGGCAGGTCGGTGCGGAGCTGGTCCGCGGTGACGGCGTCGAGCACGTTCACAGGA
>JAJYEB010000328.1 GCA_021790375.1 Chloroflexota bacterium
GCGCCGTTGGGGCCCAGGAACCCGAAGATGCTGCCGGCGGGGACTTCGAGGTCCAGGTGCTTGAGCGCGTTGACCGAGCCGAAGCGCTTGCCCAGGTCCTGGGTGCGGATCGCGGAATCCGGGGCCGGGACCGTGAACCCCACGGCCGGCACATCAGGCGGGGCGGCCATGCCCGGCCAACCGGCTGGGCCCGCGCCCGGCGTCACGCGTCCTCCCGCCCGACGAAGAAGTAGGCGAGCGGCCCCACGATGTTCACGAACACGATGATGAGTGCCCAGATGGGCTTGCCCACGAACCGCACCTTCCGCTCCTCGCGGAAGAGATCCACGATCGCAAGCAGCAGGAGCGCCAGCTGCAGCACCATCAGCGGGAGCAGCAGCGGGAGCACCTGGCGCAGCTGGTCGATCTGGTGGCCGAGGTCGAGCACGTGTGCCTCTCTCCAGGCGAACGGGCGCCGGTCTCCGGGCTGTCGAGCGCCGGTCTCCGGGCGAATGGGCGCCGGCCCCAACGATATCGCGCGGCGCCCCCGGCGGAAGGGCCGATCGTAAGCACCGGCGTCCGGGGAACCGCGCGGCACAGCGCAGCGTCAAGCGGTCGGCACGGGGCCATACTCCGGGGCACCGGAGGCCAGTCACCTGCTGCAGGGCCACTCGGAGGACGACCACATGCGACGCACATCTCTCACCGGATCCACGATCGTGGCGCTCGGCGCGCTGGCGCTCGCGGCCGCCGCCATCGCTTCGCCCGCGCTTGCCGGACGGGCTCAACCGGCTCCGGCGGGCGGGAGCCTGCTGCCGGCGGTCAACGCGAGCGACGCGACCGCGCAGCCGTCGATCACCGTCCACGGCACGGGGACCGTCACCCTCACCCCGGACATGGCCACCGTCGTGCTGGGCGTGCAGGCGCAGGCCTCGACGGCGAAGGCCGCCCAGTCGAACGCCTCGGCGAGCATGAACGCCGTGATCGCGGCGGTGAAGCGGCACAACATCGCGGCCGCCGACATGGCCACGGTCAACATCTCGCTGGGCCCGGTCTACGACTACAGCGGCAACTCGCAGAAGCTGGTCGGCTGGCAGGCCAGCCAGTCCCTGTCGGTCAAGGACCGCAACCTGAACGACACCGGCTCGCTCATCGACGACGCGGTGGCCGCCGGCGCGAACTCGGTCCAGGGGGTCACGCTGTCGGTGGCCGATCCGAGCGCCGCGACCGCGCAGGCGCGCGCGGCGGCGGTGGCCGACGCGAAGGCACGGGCCCAGGGGCTGGCCTCGGCGGCCGGCGTGACGCTCGGCTCGCCGATCTCGATCGAGGAGACGAGCGCTCCATCGCCGACCCCGGTGGCCATGGCCGCGCCGGCAGCGGGCGCCATGGCATCCACCCCGATCGTGCCCGGGTCGTTCGACGTCACCGTCACCGTGGACATCACGTACGCGATCGACTGACTTTGGTTGGGGCGCGGGCCGAACGGAGTCGGTCCGCCGCCCCGCCGATCGGGCGCCGGCAATCCCGTCGGCGGTGCTGCCGGGCGAAGGTCCCGTCCCGGCCTGCGGGGACGAATTGGGATGGCGCGCGGGCTTACCCTAGCCGGGAGAACCGACCAGCCGGAGGCCGCGCGCCATGCCGACCCGCCGCCCGCTCCTCGCCGCCGCCCTCGCCCTGCTCCTGCTGACCGCACCCGCTGCGCCGCTCCCCGGCGCGTCGCGTGCGCTCGCCCAGGCCAACGTGCCACTGCAGCCGGGACAGGTCGTCGCCCGTTCGATCGACGTGTTCGGGTACCTCCCCTACTGGGAGATCGACTCGTCCATCGACGCGCACCTGCGCTACGACGTCCTCGACACGATCGCGCTGTTCGGCGTCACGTTCCGCTCCGACGGCAGCTTCAACACCACGGACGCCAGCTACGCGACCGTCACCGGACCCACCGCCGCAACCATCATCCAGCACGCGCACGCCGCTGGCGACAGGGTCGTGATCACGTTCGAATCCTTCAACGCCGATCACAACGCCCAGTTCCTCGCCAACCCCGACGCGCAGAGCACGTTCATCACCAACGCCATCGCGCTGCTCCGGCAGGTCGGCGCGGACGGCCTGAGCATCGACCTTGAGGGTCTGTCGGGCACCTACTTCGACGAGTACGGCGCCTTCGTGGCAGCCGTCCGGACGGCCGTCCTGGCCTACGACCCGGCCGGACAGGTGAGCGTGGCGACCAACTCGAACACCAGCGGCGCGAAGATGGCGGCGGCCGCGGCGGCGAACGGCGCCGATCGCATCTTCCTGATGGGCTACGGGTACCGCTCCGCCAGCAGCAACCCGGTGGGCAGCATCGATCCCCTGGTCACGGCCTCGGGCAACCAGAACCTGACCTGGAGCCTGGACCAGTACGCCGCTGCCGGGGTCCCGGCGCAGAAGCTGATCCTGGGCCTGCCCCTGTACGGCCGCCAGTGGCCCACGGTCACCTCGGGCTTCGGGAGTGCCCGCCAGCCGGCGGCGGCGTACGGAGGTGGAGGGCCGGTCTTCGTCAAGGACCTCACGAAGTCGGCGGCGGGACTGTCGGTGCGGTACGACGCGTTCGAGCAGTCGGTGGTGCTGACCGGCTGGGACCTGGCCGATGCGACGTGGACGCAGCTCTACTACGACGATGCCGCGGCCCTTGCGCCGAAGGCACAGCTCGCCCTCCGGCGTGGGCTCGCGGGGGTCGGGCTGTGGGCGCTCGGGTTCGATCGCGGACAGCCGGGCTACTGGGCGGTCCTCGCGTCGCTGCATCGCGGGCTCGAGCTGTCGAGGATCAGCGTGACGCCGTTCCTCTCGAAGTCGCTCAAGGTGACGCTGACGATCGGCTGGAAGTCGGCGGGGCACGCGGTGACTGGCGTGCGGCTGTCGAACGACGGCACGGCGTGGTCCGGGTGGCGGCGCCCCACGGCGACGATCCCGTGGACGCTGGCGACCGGGCCGGACGGGCTGCGCACGGTGTAC
>JAJYEB010000329.1:0-1045 GCA_021790375.1 Chloroflexota bacterium
GAGCAGGATTCCTGGGCCCACACGGACGACCCGGCAGGGGCCACCCATCTCGCGATCAGCCTGGTCAAGGGCGGGATCGCCCGCACGCGGCTGACGGAACCGCTCGAGCCGCTCGTGGTCGAGACCACGCAGAAGGCGCTGGTCGTGGGCGGGGGAATCGCCGGGCTGCGGGCCGCGATCGGCCTTGCCGATGTCGGCCTCGAGGTCTTCCTCGTCGAGAAGGAGCAGGAGCTCGGCGGCTGGGTCGGACGCTTCGGCGCGATGTACCCGCACGACCGCAACGGCCGCGAGCTCATCGCGGACCTGGTGGCCGAGGTCCGCCGGCGCTCCAGCATCACCGTCTTCACGAACGCCGAGCTGATGGCGAAGTCCGGCAGCTTCGGCAACTGGGTCGCGGCCATCCGGGTCAACACCGATCTGCCGGAGCTCATCCACGTCGAGGTCGGCTCGGTGATCGTGGCGACGGGCTTCGACACCTACCAGCCGGAGGCGGGCGAGTACGGGTACGGGATCGACGGCGTCGTGACGCTGCCCGAGTTCAAGGCGCTGGTGGACGAGGCGAAGGGACCGCTGGTGTACCACGGTCGGCCGGTACGGACCGTCGCCTACGTCTACTGCGTGGGCAGCCGGCAGCCGGGCGCGAACGAGTACTGCTCGCGCTACTGCTGCGCCGCGACCGTCCATGCCTCCATCGAGGCGTCGACGCTGGACCCGGCCATCCACCAGTACCACCTGTACCGGGACATCCGCACGTACGGCAAGTACGAGCTCATGTACACGGAATCCCGCAAGCGCGGGTCGGTCTACATGAAGTTCCCGGAGGACGCTCCGCCCGCGGTCGCCCGGAACGACGCCGGCCAGCTCACGGTCACCACCCGAGACACGCTCACCGGTGGCGAGGAGGTCACGATCCCGGCCGACATGGTGGTGCTGGTGACCGGCATGGTCCCGCGGAAGAACGAGGAGCTCATGAGCCTCCTCAAGGTTCCGGTGGGGACCGACGGATTCTTCAACGAGATCCACCCCAAGCTCCGGCCGGTCGAGA
>JAJYEB010000329.1:1055-2970 GCA_021790375.1 Chloroflexota bacterium
GCCAGGGACCCAAGAACTCCGCAGAGAGCGTCGCCTCGGGCCTGGCGGCCGTGACCCAGAGTGCGGCCGTCCTCAAGAAGGGCGTGGCCGAGCTCGACCCGCTGGTGGCGACGGTGAACGCCGCCGCATGCACCTGGTGCGGCAAGTGCATCGACGCCTGCCCCTACTCGGCGATCGAGAAGGCAGAGGCAGGCGGTCGCGAGGTGGCCGTCATCAGCGCCTCCGCCTGCAAGGGCTGCGGCGGATGCGTGCCGGTCTGCCCGGAGGACGCGATCGACCTCCGCGGCTACACCGACGCCCAGATCCGGGCTGCGATCGACAGCATGCTGGAGGAGCCGGTCGCATGAGCACGACCACGGTCCGGGAAATACGGGAAATCATCCGCGAGGAACCAGTGATGCATCCGCGAATCCTCGAGGCGCTCAAGGCGGGGCCGCTCACCGTCCCCGAGATCGCGCAGGCGATCGGGTGTCCCTCCGACGAGGTGCTGTTCTGGGTGATGGGCATGCGGCGGTACGGCAAGATCCGCGAGATCAAGGAGCCCACCGGCGACGGCTACTTCCGGTACGCGGCGGCGGACTGGACGGTGTCCGCATGACCGCGCTCGTGGATGCCGGTCTGCTCGCCGACGTGCAGAAGTTCGGGGCGGCGGACGTCTCGGCCTGCTTCAGCTGCGGCAACTGCACGGCGATCTGCCCGCTCTCCGACAACGACGGGACGTTCCCGCGGCGGCTGATCCGCTACGCCCAGGTGGGCATGAAGGACGCCCTGCTGGGAAGCAAGGAGCTGTGGACCTGCTACTACTGCGGCGAGTGCTCGGACACCTGCCCCACCCAGGCGGATCCCGGCGGTTTCATGGCCGCCGCCCGGCGCTACGCCATCGCCAGTTACGATCGCACGCACCTGGCACGCACCATGTACACCAGCCCGGTCCTGGGCTCGGTGTTCGCGATCCTGCTGGCCGCCTTCTTCGCGCTGTTCATGTACTCCAGCCACGGCGCCCAGAGCACGCAGTCGCTGGCGCTCTTCGGGTTCATCCCCGAGGGGCTGATCCACAACACCGGCGTGGCGGTGATGGTGCTGGTCTTTCTGGCCGGCCTCTCGGGCGTGGTGATGATGGCCCGCGGCATATCGAGGCGTGAGGGCCTCTCCGTGCGAGACGTGGTGGGCAGCCGTGCCGCACTGACCCGGTCGATACGGGCCCTCTGGGTCGCGCTCGGCATCGAGTCACTCGGACAGCGGCGCTACCGGGTGGACTGCGAGACGGTCCAGGAGACGCAGCCCTGGTATCGCCGCCGCTGGTTCATCCACGCGGCCACCATGTGGGGCTTCCTCGGCCTCCTGGCCGCCACCATCCTCGACTACGGCCTGGCGGTGGTGGGGATCAAGGCCACCGGGACCCCGGTTCCGATCTGGTACCCCGTGCGTCTCCTCGGCACGGTGGCCGGGATCGCCCTGATCTACGGGACCAGCATGCTGATCGTCGATCGGCTGCGGCGGTCGAACCGCTCGGCCAGCGACTCCACGGCGGCCGACTGGACGCTGCTCGCGCTGCTGTGGGTCACCGGGGTCACCGGGTTCCTCATCGAGCTCGCCCTGTACCTGCCGCAGGCGCCGGCCTGGGGCTACTGGGTCTTCCTGTTCCACGTGTCGGTGGCGATGGAGCTGGTGCTGCTCGCCCCCTTCATGAAGTTCGCCCACGCGGTCTACCGTCCGGTGGCCCTGTTCTTCTACGCGCTGGCGGGCGACAAGTCGACCGACACGGAGAACGAGCCGGGCTGACCCCCGGGCATGGACACGGGCGCCCCGTCCCGGAATGTTGCCGGGGCACGGCGCCGTCGCGCGTCACGGGAACGGGCCCGCCAACATCCCGCCGTTCGGCCCTTGATGCCCCGGTGTGCCGGGCAGAGGCTCG
>JAJYEB010000330.1 GCA_021790375.1 Chloroflexota bacterium
TGCCGCAGCCGCCACGACGGTTCCCCGCCTCGGCCTGCGCGCGAACCTCGGCCAGTTCGTCCTGCTGATCGCGGTGCAGGCGCTGGTGGGCGGCGTGCTGGGCCAGGAGCGCACGATCCTGCCGCTCATCGCCACGCACATCTTCGCCCTGCAGGCCGCCACGGCCGCCCTCACGTTCATCGTCGCCTTCGGCATCGTCAAGGCGATCACCAACTTCGCCGCCGGAGTCCTCGCCGACCGGGTCGGCCGCAAGCCGCTCCTGGTGGCGGGCTGGCTCGCCGGCGTGCCGGTGCCGCTGCTGCTCATCTGGGCGCCGGGCTGGGGTTGGGTGATCGTGGCGAACATGCTGCTCGCGCTCAACCAGGGCCTGACCTGGACGAACCTGGTGAACGCCATGGTCGACGTCGCGGGGCCGGAGCGGCGCGGCCTGGCGGTGGGCCTGAACGAGTGGGCCGGCTACAGCGGCGTGGCGCTGACGGCGCTCGCCACCGGCTTCATCGCGCAGCAGGCCGGCCTGCGCCCCGCCCCCTTCTTCCTCGGCCTCGCGTACGTGGGGCTCGGCCTTGCGCTCTCCGTGCTCGTCGTGCGGGAGACGCACGCCCACGCGCGGCAGGAGGGACGGGAGCGGACCGCCGCGACCGGCGAGACGGGACACGGCCTGCCGCTGCGGCGCGTCTTCGTGCTGGCCAGCCTCCAGGAGCGCACGCTCTCGGCCTGCAGCCAGGCCGGCCTGGTGACGAACCTGAAGGACGGCATGGCCTGGGGCCTCTTGCCGCTCTACTACGCGGGGGCGGGACTGCCGGTCGGCCAGATCGGGATCCTGGCCGCGGTCTATCCGGCGGTCTGGGGGCTGGGCCAGCTGGCCACCGGGCCGGTCTCGGATCGTCTGGGTCGTAAGCCGCTCATCGTCGGCGGCCTGCTGGTGCAGGCCCTGGCTATCGCGGGGATCGCGACGACGCACGGGTTCGCCGCCTGGGCCGGCGCGGCGGCCCTGCTCGGCATCGGCACGGCGATGGTCTACCCGACGCTGATCGCTGCCGTCGGGGACGTGGCGCACCCGAACTGGCGGGCCTCGGCGCTGGGAGTCTACCGGCTCTGGCGGGATCTCGGCTTCGCGGTCGGTGCGCTCCTCTCCGGGATGATCGCCGACGCCGCCGGCTTCACGACCGCGATCTGGGTGGTCGCGGCGCTGGCGGCTACCTCGGCACTGGTCGCGGCGCTGCGGATGTACGAAACGAGGCCGCGCGCGGCGCCTGCCCTCGTCGCCGCATCATGAGCACCGCCCCGAGCTGGAGACCGCCGCCATGCAGACCTTGATCATCCTCAACGACCCGCCCTACGGCACCGAACGCTCGTACAACGGGCTACGTCTCGCCCTCGCCCTGACGAAACTCGAAGCGAGTGAGCTGCGGCTCTTCCTGATGGCCGACGCGGTCTGGTGCGCGCGCGGCGGCCAGACGACGCCCGACGGCTACTACAACGTGGAGCGCATGCTCCGTGGCCTGGTGACAAAGGGGGTGCCGGCGGGAGCCTGCGGTACGTGCATGGACGCGCGCGGGGTGACCGACGCCGACCTGCTGGCGGGCGTGCACCGCTCCTCGATGGCGGAGCTGGCTGCCTGGACGGCCTGGGCCGAGAAGGTGGTGACGTTCTAGAGCTATGGCCGGCCGGTCCGTCCTGGTGCTCGGTGGCGGCGTGGGCGGCGTCGTGGCGGCCAACGAGCTGCGCCGCCGGCTCGATCCGCGCGACCGCGTGACGGTCGTGGAGCGCGAGGCCCGATACCTCTTCCAGCCGTCCCTCGCCTGGCTCATGGTGGGACGCCGCCGCCCCGAGCGCATCTCGCGACCGCTGCGCGGCCTGCTGGCGCCAGGCGTCGAGCTCGTTCAGGCGGGGGTCCGGGCGATCGATCCTGTAGCGCACTCCGTTGACACGACAGCGGGCGCGTTGACGTTCGACGCGCTCGTGGTGGCCCTGGGTGCCGAGCTCGCGCCCGACGCGATCGAGGGCTTCGCCGACGCGGCCCACAACATCTTCTCGATGCCGGGGGCCAGCGCCTGTGCGCGCGCGCTGGCCGGCTTCCGCGGTGGACGGGTCGTTGTGGCAGTGAGCGCGCTGCCCTACAAGTGCCCGGCCGCGCCCTACGAGGCGGCGCTCCTGCTCGACGACGAGCTGCGCCGCCGCGGCGTGCGGGCGGCCACGGAGATCGACCTCTACACCCCGGAACCGCAGCCCATGCCGGTGGCGGGGCCGGTCCTGGGCGAGGCAGTGGTGCGCCTGCTGGAGGTGAGGGGGATCCGATTTCACCCCCGAAGCCCGATCGCGCTCTTCGAGCCCGGGTCGCGCGAGCTCGTGCTCGCGGACGGCGCGCGGGTGGGTTACGACCTGCTCGCCGGGGTGCCGCCCCACCAGGGGCCCGCCGCCCTGCGCGGCTCGGGGCTCACCAACGAGGCCGGCTGGGTGTCCGTCGACGCCCGCACGCTGCGGACGAGCGTCGACGGCGTCCATGCCGTGGGCGATGCGACCGCGATCACCCTCGCCAATGGAAAGCCGCTGCCCAAGGCGGGCGTCTTCGCCCACGCCGAGGCGCTTGTCGCTGCCCGGCGGATCGCCGCCGCGTTCGGCGCGCCCGTGCCCGGCGGGGAGTTCGACGGCAAGGGTTTCTGCTGGGTCGAGACGGGCGGCGGTGCGGCGGCCTTCGCCGACGGCGACTTCTTCGCCGAGCCCGATCCGTCCGTCGTGCTGCGCGGCCCGGGCCGCCTCTGGCATGCCGGGAAGGTCATCTTCGAGCGCTACTGGCTGGGCGGGGGCCTCGAGCGCCGGCTGTCCGCCTGGGGGCTGAAGGGCGCGGCGAGGGTGCTCGGGATCCATGCCGAGCTGTGAGCGGGCGGCCGAGCGTTGTGCCCGGCTTGATCGAATCTTGACCCCTGGCGGCACGACGCCTTGAGGTCAGG
>JAJYEB010000331.1 GCA_021790375.1 Chloroflexota bacterium
CACCAGGTTGTAGGGGGGATCGTCGAGCGCGTCGAGCAGCCGCAGGACCTTCTGGAGGGCCTCCGCGGCGCTCGTGAGCTGGGCGTCCGAGGCCAGCCCGAAGTCCGCCTGGTGCTGGCGCGGCACGACCCACAGCTCGAACGGCGAGCGGGACGCGTAGGGCGCGAACGCGACGCTCGCGGCATCCTCGAAGACGAGGCGTTCGCGCGAGGCGACTTCCTCGCGGACCAGCCGGCAGTAGGGGCACACGCCCTCCCGGATCACGTACCGGGCCGAGCCGCCCAGTTCCTCGCCGACGCGGTGCGGAATCTGGGGCAGGTCGTACACGTCGAGGCACAGGTGGTTCGTGAGCGCCCCGGCCTCCCGGCCGCGGTTCTCCACCACCTGCACGTACTCGGTGCCGCCGCGCGCGCGCGCGTCCACGATGATGCGGCGCGCCAGCTCCAGCATGCGGATGACCACCTCCGGCGATTCCGCCGCGAGCGTGCCGTGGTGCTCGTGCGGCGCGACGATCGTCAGCCACGCGCCGACGTCCGCCACGAGCCCGAGCCCGGGTTGCGCCTCGCCGTTCCGTGCATCCCGCTCGTCACCCGCGACGCGGAACGCATGGCCCCGCAGGGTCCGGATCCACGGCTTCGCCATGCGCGCGTCGGTGCAGTTCTGGCACTCCCGCCCGGCGAGCGACTGGGCCTGCCGGGCGAACCGGGGGGCCTCGTACGCCCGGTCGACCACCACGGCGACCCACCACCCCGTGATGGCATCCCTGCGCAGCTCGAAGACCCCGCCGGCCACGGCTCAGCCCGTCCCGGCATGGCCGCCGGCCGGCCCCGTCCAGCCGGCCGCGGCCGCCCCGTCGACCATGGCCGCCTGGCCGATCGTGGCGGGTTCATCGCGCGGGACCGGCGTCTGCGACCCGCGGGCGCCGGCGCCCTGGACCTCGTCCGGATCGATCAGGCGCCGGAATGCGGCGGCGAACCGCCGTCCCGCCACCTCGACCGACTCGGTGGAGGGCGCGCTGAGCGCCGGCGGCCAGCGGCGCTCGCGCGCGATCGACGTCACGCCGATCGACGTCAGCCCGCACGGGTTGATCAGCCCGAAGTCGTCCAGGTCGGTGGTGACGTTGAGCGCGATGCCGTGGTAGCTCACGTCCTGCTCGACGCGGACGCCCAGGGCTCCAAGCTTCCGGGGCAGGGCGGAATCGGGATCGCACCAGGCCCCGGGATAGCCCTCGCGGCGTGCCGCCACGACCCCGTACGAGGCGGCGGTCTCGATCATGGCGGCCTCGAGCAGCCGGACGAAGGGCCGGATCAGCAGGCCCCGCTCGCCGAGCTTCACGACGGGGTAGGCGACCAGCTGTCCGGGTCCGTGGTACGTGACCTCGCCGCCGCGCTCGACCCGGATGACCTCGACACCGATGCCGGCCAGGTAGTCGACGGGGGCGATCACGTGGTCCTCGGTGGCGTGACGGCCCAGCGTCAGCACACGGGGATGCTCGAGCAGGAGGAGCGTGTCCGGCACTCGGTCCGCGGCGCGGTCGGCGACCAGGCCGTGCTGGAGGTCCCAGGCCTCCCGGTACGGCACGCGCCCCAGCCATCGCACGTCGAGCGTCATGTGGTGACGATACCAGCGCCGTGTCACTCCGGGATTGTGCTCGCCCGCCCGGCCGGTCCGCTGGGCCGTACGTGCCGGCTGCCCCTCGTGGCGGGCGGGGCTACCATGCGCCGCACAGGAGGGCTCGACTCGATGGACACGACGACCGGGACCGAGGCGTTCCTTCAGGCTCGCGACTTCCTCCTCCGCCATCGCGTGGACTACGCCACCGCGTACCGGGACTTCCGCTGGCCCGTGCTCGACCGCTTCAACTGGGCACTGGACTACTTCGACGTGGTCGCCCGGGGCAACGACCGCCTGGCGCTGTGGGTGGTGGCAGACGACGGCAGTGAGACCAGGCTCACCTACGCGCAGCTGTCGGAACGCTCCTCACGGGTCGCCAACTGGCTGCGCGGGCTGGGGGTGGCGCGTGGCGATCGCGTGCTCCTGATGCTGCCCAACACGCCCGAGCTGTGGGAGCTGCTGCTGGCGGCCATGAAGCTCGGAGCCGTGATCATCCCGGCGACCACGCTCCTGACGCCCGACGACGTGCTGGACCGCGTCGAGCGCGGCAACGTTCGCCACGCCATCGTCTGGGCTCCCGAGGCCGGCAAGTTCCCCGGCCAGGCGAGCGGCTGCACCCGGATCGCCGTGGGCGGCAGCGTCGACGGCTGGATCGACTACGGGCTGGCGTCGGATGCCCCGGCCGACTTCGTGCCCGACGGACCCACGCTCGCCCGCGACACCCTGCTGCTCTACTTCACCTCCGGGACGACCGCCCGGCCGAAGCTGGTGGAGCACACTCACCAGAGCTACCCGGTCGGCCACCTCTCGACGATGTACTGGATCGGCCTCCAGCCGGGCGACGTGCACTGGAACATCAGCTCACCGGGGTGGGCGAAGCACGCCTGGAGCAGCGTGTTCGCGCCGTGGAACGCCGAGGCCACCGTCTTCCTGTTCGAGTACGCCCGGTTCGACGCCCGGCGCGTGCTCGACGTACTCGTGGAGTACCAGGTCCAGACGCTCTGCGCGCCGCCCACGGTGTGGCGCATGCTGATCCAGCAGGACCTCGCCGCCTGGCCCGTCAGGCTGCGCGAGCTCGTGGGAGCCGGCGAGCCGCTCAACCCCGAGGTCATCGAGCGGGTGCGGCAGGCCTGGGACCTCACGATCCGCGACGGGTACGGGCAGACCGAGACCACCGCCCAGATCGGCAACCCGCCGGGCCAGCCGGTCAAGCCGGGTTCCATGGGCCGCCCGCTCCCCGGCTACCGGGTCGAACTGCTCGATCCCGAGGGGCGCCCGGCGCACGAAGGAGAGATCTCCCTCGACCTGTCCGCAGGGC
>JAJYEB010000332.1 GCA_021790375.1 Chloroflexota bacterium
GGTTCGCGACCTGGGCGTGGTGCGGGGAAGGTACCGCGAGTAGTCGTTGCCGTTCTCGGTCCAGCCGAGGCCACCCACCGAGATGATCACCACCAGGGCGGTGGTCCAGTCGGCCCACGAGGCCGTCGCCTGGAACGTGAGGTGCGGGTGATCCCCGATCACCAGCGCCGCCAGGATGGCGAACAGCACGATGAAGACGAACGACAGGTAGCGCAGCACCCTGGTCATGGTGGCGTGGCCGAAGAACGGCATCAGCAGCTGCACGGCCGACGCCACGATCACCACCGCGATCTTTCCGGACGTGGACAGGCTGTCCCCGGCGCGGGAGAAGAGGAACAGGACCGTGGCGACGACCAGGAAGACGCCCTCGATCTCGAAGCCCACCTGGGTGAACCAGTTGAAGAAGGCGACCAGCCGGTTGCCGCTCCGGCCGAACGGTGCGCGACTGATCACGAACGCGGTGGTTCCCACCTCGGGACCCTGCAGGCTGGCGAACCCCAGGAAGGCGTAGAAGAGGTTGCCGACCAGGATCGCGAGGAGGGCCTGCCCGAAGGACAGCCCGAACGATGAGATCAGGAACCCGTAGAAGAAGAACTCGACGTTGAAGACCGCCCCCGCCCAGAGCCAGAAGAGCCCCGACGGGGCCATCTTCCTCTCTGCGTCGGGGATCAGGTCGATGCCACGCTGCTCGACCTTGAAGGCCGCGTACTCCTGGGCGCTCTCGGCACCCCCGGTGTTGGCACCCTGCGCAGGCGTACCGCTTTGCATCGCCGCACCTCGCGTCTCGATCGACCCCAGCCACGAGCCATGCCGACAACGCGGACCCGCACGCTGGCGCCTCCCACCGGCGCGCGTTGCGCTGCCCTCGAGAGCGCTGCGATCTCCCACCCACAGCCGCAGGCCGATCACGGGGCACCGCCCCCCGATCGATCCACGGCTGATCGGCGCAGTGTAGCCCAACGGCCCGCACGCGCAGGAACCGGTGAAGTGCCGGAGGTCGGGGCGCCGCCGCGGCGAACGGGTCCCGGCGGGTCAGGCCCGCGGGCGAAGCAGGTCGAGCGCGAGCCGCTGCAACCCCAGGATGGTCAGCGCGTCGGTGATCCGCCCGTCGCGGCACATTTCGACCGCCTCGTCGAGTGGCACCCAGCGCAGCTCCAGCTGCTCCGTCCCCTCGGGTGACGGCATGCCGTGCTCGAGCCCGACGGCCAGCCACACCACGGACTCCTCGTCGGTGACGGAGTTGGACAGGTGCGCCCGCACCAGTTCGCGCCACTCGCGCGCCGTGTAGCCGGTCTCCTCGGCGAGTTCCCTGCGGGCGGCCGCCAGCATCTCCTCGCCGGGGCTCGCGCCACCCTCCGGGATCTCCCACGACCAGGCGTCGAGCGGATACCGCCACTGCCCCACCAGGAGCACGCGCCCGGCATCATCGAGCGGCACGATCCCCACGGCGCGATGGACGAAGTGCACCACCCCGTAGATGCCGGGACCACCGTCCGGGCGGACCACGTCGTCCTCCCACACCGTGAGCCAGGGGTTCTCGTACGTCGTTCGGCGCGTGAGCCGGCGCCAGGGGTTTGCTCGGCGTTCCACGGAGCCGATCCTACCGGGCGGCGGTCGGGGGTGGGCGTCACGGGCACCTGCGATGGATTTGAGAGACGATGTGCCCCGGCAGGCGCGCCCGCGGGACGATCCGTCGCGCATCCTGCGCGTGCCGTTCCGCTGAGCGGAACGTGGATGGTGCGGGGAGTGGCCGGTTGACGCGAGAGGTTCTGCCGGTGTCGCGGTCCGGGGACGGCACGCTCTCGTCGGTACGCAACGCAGCGCGGGTTCTGGCCGCGTTCACCCCGGCGGATCGCGACGTGGGTGTCACCGAGCTGGCCGAGCGGCTGGGCCTGGCCAAGAGCACCGTCCACCGCCTGCTTTCCGCGCTCGTGTCCGAGGACCTCGTCGAGCGCAGCGGAACGCGCGGGCGCTACCGGATCGGGCTGCGCCTGTACGAGCTGGGCGCGATGGCACCGTCGCGCGCGGACCTGCACCTGGCGGCGGTGGGCCCCATCGACGACCTGCTGGCCCGGACCGGGGAGAGCGTGCACGTCGCCGTGCTCGACAGGACCGACGTGGTGGCCGTGGAGCGGCGCGAGGCCCCCACGACGCTGCGACTGGTGAGCCGGCTCGGCTACCGGCATCCCGCGCACGCAACCAGCGCCGGCAAGGTGCTGCTGGCGTATCTGTCGCTGTCGGAGCGCTCGGCGCTCTTCGAGCGGCGCGAGCTCGCCGCCCTCACGCAGTACACGATCACGGACCGCGCGCGGCTCGAGGAGGAACTCGCGAAGGTCCGCTCGCGAGGCTGGGCGGAGACCGTCCACGAGCACGAGCTGGGGATCGCCTCGGTGGCCGCGCCGATCCGCGACGCCCGCGGGCGGGTCGTCGCCGCCGTCGGCGTGGCCGGGCCGAGCGCACGGTTCGGGCGTGAGAACGTGCGCCGCCTGTCGATCGAGACGATCCGGGCGGCCGAGGCCATCTCGGCTCGCCTGGGTTACCGGGCCGGCGCGACGGGCGTGCGGGCAGGTCGGTAGGCGCGGGCGCTTCGGCAGGCGCAGGCCTGCCTTGAGGCGCGGGCTGGTCGGCAGGCGGGATCCTGCCGGGGCGCGGTCGGGTTACCTGGCCGACTCCGCGCCCACCGGCCGCTGGGTGGTGCCCTGGCGTGCGGCCTCTGCCGCTCCGGCAGGTGCACGCGACGCAACGGCCGGCGGTTCCCCGGGCGCCTGCCGGACACCGTCGACGTCAAGCACGTACCCGATCCCCTGGAAGGTGGTGATCGGGCCCGGCTCGCCCGGTGCCGCACCGAGCTTGCGGCGCACGCGGCTGATCCAGACCCGCAGGTACTGCAGGTCGTCGCGGTACTCGGGCCCCCAGACCTTGGTCAGGAG
>JAJYEB010000333.1 GCA_021790375.1 Chloroflexota bacterium
TGCCGTCCCGGCGCCGAACTCGCCGGCCATCACGTCAACCATCACCCACCCCTGGAGGAGCTGAACGCGCGCAGCCGGTCGGCCGCACGCCATGCCATCACGACGTTCGCACCGCCGCCAAGAGTGCCCCGGCCGGCGCTCGGCCGATGAGCGCCCAACGTCCCCTTCCGGTGTGCCATAGGGCCGGAAGCACGGCATGGCTCAGGCCGGGCTGCGTCAGTCGATCCGCTCGGCCTCGAGCGCGACCCAGTCGGCTTCCTCCCGGCGACCGACCACGTGGAAGCCGGCCGCGGCAAGGGCGCGCCGGACCTCCGGCTCGCGGTCCGCGATGATCCCGCTCGCGAGCAGGCGCCCGCCCGATCCGGCGCTTCCGTCCCCGGCTCGCACTTCCGCGAACAGCCCCGCCGCCAGCGGGACCAGGATCGAGGCGACGAGGTTCGCGAGCACGAGGTCGAAGGGTCCCTCACCGGTTGGCACGGATCCCCGGCGGGCCACGATCCGCCGGGCGAGCCGGTTGCGCCTGGCGTTGTGCCGCGTGGCCTCCACGGCCAGCGGGTCCGTGTCCACCGCCAGGACCGAGGCGGCCCCCAGCCGGGCGGCGCCCAGCGCCAGGATGCCGGAACCCGATCCGACGTCCAGGACCCGGGCGCCCGCCAGGCGGCCCTCGCCGCCCCACGCCTCGAGCCCGAGCAGGCACAGCCGCGTGGTCGGGTGCAGCCCGGTCCCGAACGCCACGCCCGGGTCCAGCGCCAGGACGAGGTCGCCGGGGCGCCGCCGATAGCGACGCCACGTCGGCCGGACCACGAACCGCTCGCCGATCCGCAGCACGGGAAAATGCGCGCGACCCTGCGCCGCCCAGTCGGCCTCGCCGACCACCGCGGTGCGCAGCGCCCCGATCGGCCGCAGCTCGAACGCCTGCAGGTGGCCCAGCGCCCTGCGCACCCGCTCGACCGCGTCGGCGGTCCCCGGCTCACCGGCCCCGGGCAGCCACGCGCGCACCAGCACGGGCCGCGCCGTGTCGAGGCTCGCCGCCAGCCCCTCGTCGCGAAGCACGAACCCGGGCTCCACGCTGACGCCCCCCGGCGCCTCGCGCGCCAGGATCTCGCTGATCGCCTCGACCGCCTCGTGATCGGCGGCGACGGAGAGCTCCAGCCAGTCGGACACGCTCAGCTGATCGCGTCCTTCACCTTGTCGAAGATGCCGCCCGACTTCGGCGCCGGACGCTCGCCCGATTCGGCCGCCAGCGCCTCCAGCAGCTCCCGCTGCCGCTTCGACAGCCGGGTGGGGACCTGCACGTCGACCTGGATGTGGAGATCGCCCCGCACTCCGGGCCGCCGCAGGTGCGGCACGCCGCGACCCCGGAGCCGGATCTCCGCCCCCGGTTGCGTGCCCGCCTTGACCTCGACCTCCTCGTCGCCCTCGGCGGTGGGGACGGTCACGCGCGCCCCCAGCGCGGCCTGGGTGATCGACAGCGGCAGGTTGAAGAACAGCTCGGTGGCCTCGCGCCGCAGGACCGGATGCTCCTCGACGTGGACCGCGACGTACAGGTTGCCTGCCGGGCCACCCCGCGGGCCGGCTTCTCCCTCGCCCGTGAGCCGCATCTGGTGCCCCTCGTCGATGCCCGCCGGGATCACCACCCGGAGCTTGCGCTTGCGCTGGATGCGGCCCTCGCCGCGACATTCGTGGCAGGGCGTCTCGACGACGGTCCCCTCCCCCCGACAGCGCGGGCAGACCGTGACGTTGACCATCTGCCCGAGCATCGTGCTCCGGACCTGGCGGATCTCGCCCTGGCCGTTGCACTGGGGACAGCGGGCCGACGCCGATCCCGGCTCTGCGCCGGTTCCGGAGCAGGTGGCACAGCGGTCGAGCGCGCTGAACTCGATCTCCTTCTCGGCTCCGCGGATCGACTCCTCGAAGGAGATGCGCAGGTCGTACCGAAGGTCCGACCCGGACGGCGGACGGGCACGCCGGGCCTGGCCGCCCGGGGCGGCGCCGCCGAAGAACGCGTCGAACAGGTCGCCGAAGCCCTGGAACCCGCCGAACGGGCCGAAGCCCTCCGGCCCGCCTCCCCCGACGCCGGCCTGTCCGAACATGTCGTAGGCGCGCCGCTGCTGCGGATCGGACAGCACCTGGTACGCCTCGTTGATCTCCTTGAAGCGCTCCTGCGCCGAGGGATCGGTGTTCACGTCCGGGTGCCACTGCTGGGCGAGCTTCCGGAACGCGCGCTTGATCTCGGCATCCGCCGCGCCACGCGGCACGCCGAGGATGTCGTAGTAATCGCGGGTGGTGGCCATGCGGAGGCAAGTATATGGAACAGGGCCGGTCGGGCCGGCAGCGGCGCCGGTGCGGCCGCGCGGGGAACGCCGGCATCCTGGCACGACGC
Organism: Chloroflexota bacterium; assembly: GCA_021790375.1. GTDB lineage: Bacteria > Chloroflexota > Limnocylindria > Limnocylindrales > CSP1-4 > JAJYNJ01. The sequence continues at coordinate 2,384 of JAJYEB010000333.1, forward strand.
GCCCGACGGCCGTGGGCAGACCCGGCCTCGCGTCCGCCACCCCGCTGCACGGGCGCAGAGTATCCCGGCACGGACGCCAGGGTGTCGGCGCAGACGCTTACGCACGCCAGGGGAGCGTTCCGTGGCGTCAGCTGGGTCCTGCCGGGGGGTGGCGTCCCAGGTCCCGCCCCTGAACCGCGAATCTCGCACCCGGGAAGCACGACTCCCGCGCTATTCGCGCGTCAGGGCCGGCTGGCACGGGCCGGCCTGGGTGGGCTGCCACGTAAGGCTCCCAGGGCGTGCAATAGAGCGTCCAGCGCATCCGCGCCGTGGCCCATCGCCCGCAGCCCGGCCGTTCGCCCGCGGTCGCGCACGTCGGCCGTGGGTGGCGTCGCCGGCCGTGGGTGGCGTCGCCGGCCGTGGGTGGCGTCGCCGGCCGTGGGTCGCGCCGGGCCGAGCCCTCGCGGCGTCGGCCGTGGGTCGCGCACGTCGGCCGTGGGTCGCGCCGGGCCGAACCCCCGCGGCGTCGGCCGTGGGTCGCGCACGTCGGCCGTGGGTCGCGCCGCC
>JAJYEB010000334.1 GCA_021790375.1 Chloroflexota bacterium
GGCCGAGGCCCGGGTCCGCCGGATCGCGCTGACCGCCGATCCGATCGATGACGCGGTACTCGCCCGTTTGCGGGCCGCGCTGGCATCACCGGCGGACGGCGCCGTGGTGACGTTCGAGGGTCGCACCCGCGAGACGCCGGGCACGCCGGCCCCGGGCGAGGAGGCGGAGGCGGCGCGACATGCCGGAGCGAGCGTGCGGGCCCTCGAGTACGAGGCGTACGAGGAGATGGCGCTGGAGGTCCTGGGCACGATCGCCGACGAGATCGAGGCGCGCTTCGGGGTGCGCCGGGTGGGGATCCTGCACCGGACCGGTCTCGTCCCGCTGGGGGAGGCGAGCGTCGCGGTGGTGGTCGCGGCGCCGCACCGGGGGGCGGCCTTCGACGCGTGCCGCTACGCGATCGACGAGCTGAAGGGCCGGGCGCCGATCTGGAAGGCCGAGCAGTTCGCCGACGGCAGCGTCTGGATGGGGCAGCCGGCCCGATCGGCGGCCGACGATGCCCGACCCGGGCAGCCGGCCCGCTCGTCTGCCGAGGCCGAACCATAGGGACAGCCGTCGCCCGTTCTCGTGCACGGCCTTGCGCACCCGACGATACTGGGCATACGTTCGATATTCGAGGTGACCGGACCTGGCCAGACCGAACTTCCGCGTGATGGCGTCCCGGCGGCTGTCGGAGGAACGCGATCTGCCGTGGGTCTTCGCAAAGCTCGTCGATGACGCCGTGCCCGATTCGGCGGCGAGGGGGCCCGGCCGAGCGCATCGGCCGGATGGCGATGTCGACGCGCTGCCGCCCACCCCGGAACTGCTGCCTCGGCTCACGACGAAGCGCGGCGGCATGAGCGGCAGACGCCTGCGACGACGCCTCATGCGGCTCGTCGCCGCGCAGCTGGACGCCCAGCAGGTCGGCCTGGGGATCGCGCTGTACTTCGACCGGCGGGGCCTGGGCGGATGGGCGAAGGTGTTCCGCGAGCGATCGGCCGAGAGCGGGCTCCGCGCCGGCAGGGTCACGGCGTTCCTGGCCGCGACCACGGCGGATTTCGACCTGCCGGGCGTGGCCCCCGTGCCGACCCAGTACAAGTCGCCGGTGCGCGCCGTGGCGGTCGCCCTCGACCGCGAGTTCCGCGTGACGCGCCGGATGAACGCCGCGGCGGACGCGGCGGTGGCGGGGCGGGACCACGTGGCGCTGCAACTCCTGCAGGGGCTCCTCGAGGAGCAGATCGAGCGGGAGCGGGGGCTGCGCCAGCTGCTGGCCGTGATCGCGAGCGGAGTCAACCTGTTCCAGGCGGAGTCGCTCCTCGACCACCTGGCCTGAGCGGCGTCAGCGCCTCAGGCGCTCCTCGTGCGGGCCGTGCACGAGGATGTCGATCGCCTCCCGGTCGCCCAGGCCGGCCACCACCACGCGGTTGCGCCCGGTTGCCTTGGCTCGGTACAGCGCCGCGTCGGCGGCATGGAGCAGCACGTCTCCGCTCGCACCGTGGTCGGGGAAGGCGGCCACGCCGAACGACATGGTGATCGGCGGCAGCAGCGCGCCGAGCGGCTCCAGTCGCTGCGTCTGCAGGCCCTGCCGCAGCGCCTCGGCACGCCGGCGCGTGTCCTCCAGGGACGCCTTCGGGAGGATCGCGACGAACTCCTCGCCTCCGAACCGGCAGGCGACGTCCTCGCCTCGGACGGCCCCCTGGAGGAACCGGCCCACCAGCTGGAGCACCACGTCCCCGGCGGCGTGGCCGTGGGCATCGTTGAAGTCCTTGAGGTGATCCAGGTCGGCCATGATGAGCCCCAGGCCGTAGCCCTCGCGGACCGCACGCCGGAGCTCCCGGTCGAGCGAGTCCTCCATGTAGCGCCGGTTGTACAGGCCGGTGAGCGGGTCGCGTGACGACTGCTCCTGGAGGGTGCCGCGTACGCGGATGTTCGCCATGGCCACGGACAGCTGCTCCCCGAGGACCAGGGCGAGCTCCTGGCGGCGGGCCAGGAATGCGCGGCGGCGCCGGCGCCTGACCTGCCGGCGCACCTGCAGGTGCAGGATCCCGAACGTATCGCCCTGGGCGGCCAGCGGCACGCACAGGAGGCCGGTGCCGGTCGGTTCGTCGACGTGACGGCAGCGCGGCTCGCCGGCTTCGGGGTCCACGCGGTGCAGGCGGCCGCGGCGGAGGCCCCAGCAATCGGAGGGGGCGAAGACGTGCTGCGAGGGCGGTGGGTTGCCCCACGCCACGATGGCCACGGCGGCACTGCGCGTAAGGGTGAGCTCGTACACCGCGCCCGCGTCGCCGTCGAAGAGCGCAGGAGCCGTCCGGGTGACGACCGCGCACAACTCCTCGGTGGTCTGGCAGGCCTGGAGCATGCCCGCGGCCTCCGCGAGCAGTCCCGTTTCGCGGATCGCGCGCTCCAGTTCCCGGACGCGGCGACGGAGCCGGCTGCGGTCGCGCCGCTGTCCCCGCACGAGACCTCCCCTCAAACCCCCTGTACGCGCCGGATCGTAGCATCCGCGCGCACAGGCGCCACCCCCTGCAAGGGGATTCGGGCGTTCTCGGTGCGGCCGGGCACCAGGATCTCGCGCTGGGGCCGAGCCAAACCCACCGGCGCCGCATCGGGCCGCGCCCGTATCATGCCCCCGTGGTTCCAGGGGTGGAGGGCGATCTGGCCGGGGCGGCGGCGAGCCTGCTCGAGCTGGCGGACGATCTTGCGGACCGCCTCGCACGGGCCGCGCGTGCGCGGACCAGCCTCGCGTGCCAGCACGCCATGCTGCGTGCCATCGGAGTCTCCGGGCTCGCGCCCAACGGCCGGCCGCTGGCGCACGAGGTGCTGCGCCGGTTCGTGGCCACCGACCGCCGGGTGCTCCGCACCGGCGTGGCGCTGCCGTTCGCGCTGGCCGCCCACGAGTACGACCTCGAGCCCCAGGAGCTTGCCGTCGAGGTC
>JAJYEB010000335.1 GCA_021790375.1 Chloroflexota bacterium
CGGGGTGGGAGACCGGACCCTGGCCGCGCTGGTTGCCACGCACGGCAGCGCTCGGAGGGCGCTGTGGCTGGCGGCTCGGGGCAGGCTGGGCCGGGGTCTCGTCGGGGCCGTGGACCAGCGACGGGCGGCCATCCCGACTGCCACGATGGCCGGGATCGAGGCGGCGGCGCGCGATCCCGGGCAGCGGCTTGCGTCGCTCGTGGCCGCCGGCGTCTGGACGGTCACGCTCCTGGATCCCGACTACCCACGGCGACTGGAGACGCTCGACGCGCCGCCGGCCGTGCTCTTCGGACAGGGGGACGTCCGTGCCGTCGGGGCGGCGCGAGCCGTCGCCATCGTGGGCACCCGCCGCGCATCCCCGGCCGGGCGGTTCGAGGCGTCGCGGGCAGCGGCGGGCCTCGCGTCGCGCGGCGTGACCATCGTCTCCGGGCTGGCGGTCGGGATCGATGGGGCCGCCCACGCGGCGGCCCTGGAGGCGAGCGGAACCACCGTGGCCGCGATCGGCTCCGGCCACGCGCGCCCCGGGCCCGCCGCCCACCGCTGGCTGGTGCGCCGGATCCTGGAGCGCGGCGCGCTCATCGGGGAGTTGCCACCTGCAGCCCACGCCACCCGGGGCACGTACCCGCGGCGCAACCGGCTGATCGTCGCGCTCGCCGACGCCGTGCTCGTGGTCGAGGCGCCGGCGCGCAGCGGCGCGCTGATCACCGCGCACCTGGCCATGGAACAGAGCGTGCCGCTCTACGTCGCCCCGGGCCCGGAGCGTTCGGCCCTCTCGGAAGGGTGCCGCAGCCTGCTCGAGGAGGGGTCGGCGCGGCCGTTCGCGGGCGTGGATGCCTTCTGCGCCGATCTCGGGTGGACGTCCCGCGAGGGAGCGGCGCGTGACGGTGGTGTCTCCGCCCTGACGATCCTCTCGCTGGGTGGCGCGGAGCGCGAGGTTGCGCGGGTCCTCTCTCACGGCCCTGTCACCATGGACGAGCTGCTGGGAGCCACGCGTGCCGCGCCCGGCGAGGTCGCGGCGATCCTCACCCTGCTGCAGCTGCGCGGTCTCGCCCGCGTGATGGGGCCGCTGTACCTCCCCGCGGGCCCGCTGCTGACCGGAACGCCCTGATCGCGCGGCGGTCGAAGCGCGCCGGCGCGGCCTGCGTCGCGTGCGTCTGGTACCCTGCACGGCGGATGAAGCGGGTCGGGCGCCCTGCCGGGTCACGCATCACCAGCCCCGCGCACATCGGGCCGGGGCCGTTCTGGACGGCCCTCCTGGTGATCGTGTCGATACCAGTCCTGGCGAGCGTCTACATGCAGTTCCTGCGAACCCACCCTCGCGCGTTCCGTGTCGCCGTGCTCGCGATCGCGCTGGCCGCCGCCGGATCGTTCGCGGCGTTCCGCCTCGTGCCGCAGACCCAGGGGCACCTGCCCCCGGCCGTGGACACCCAGGCGATCGGACGGCTGGCGACGCCGCTGGTCGCCGGCGTGAAAGGCGACCAGTCCATCGACCTGGCGTTCAGCGCGCCGATGGACACGGCCTCGGTCCAGGCTGTGCTGACGGTCACGCCGAGCGCCGAAGTCCGCCTGGACTGGTCGGCGGGAGGCGCCGCCCTGTCGATCGTGCCCGCGATCGGCTGGGCGCCGGGCACGTTCTACACGATCTCGGTCGGCTCCGGCGCCCGGACGGCGGCCGGCGGCACACTGGCGTCGCCGGCCCGGGCCGTCTTCCTCACCGAGGATGCCCCGACGGCGACGATCGAGGCGGTCGCCATGACCGGGAAGCGGGCCAGCCCCTCTGCGGGGTTCCGCATCACGTTCAGCCGGCCCGTGGACCTCGCCAGCCTCCAGGCCGGCTTCAGCATCACGCCGGCCGCGCCGGGTCAGCTGACGACCGGACTGCAACGCGGTGACCCGACGGTCGTGACCTTCGTGCCGGCGGCGCCGCTCGCGGCCGACACGACCTACGTCGTGACCTTCTCCGCCCCGGTGCGCGCGTCTGACGGGATGGCGGTCTCCGCGGTGCCCAGGCTCGTCGTTCGAACACTCGCCGGGCCGGTGATCGTCCGAACCCGGCCCGCCGACCACGCGCAGGGAGTCGCGGCGGATGCCTCGGTGAGCGTCCGGTTCGACCGGTCCATGGATCGGACCGCGACCCAGGGGGCGTTCCGGCTCCTGGCGGAACCGGCTAGCACGAGTGTGCCGGGCGCCTTCAGCTGGGCGGAGAACGACACCGTGCTCGTGTTCAGCCCGTCGCGAGCGCTGTCAGCGGGGCACGTGTACACCCTGACGGTCGCCTCGTCGGCCCTGGCCGTGGACGGCACCCGCGTGGCGTTCGCCGGTGGAGCGCCGGGCCTGCGGGCGTCGTTCCGGGTTGCCTCGCCACCCACTCCTGCCCGGAAACAGGCGGCCCCTCCGGCCCCGGCCACCGCCCCCACCCCGAAGGCCACCCCGGCTCCCACGCCGACCCCCGGGCCCTCACCGTCCCCTGCGCCGTCCGCGGGCGGGACCGCGACCGCCCCGTGGCTCGGCGTGGAGCAGTACGCCCTGCAGCTCCTGAACTGCACGAGGACGGGCGGATGGGTCCGCTCGGACGGGACCTGCGACGGGTACGGGTCGGGCAAGTACAGCGCGTACGTCGCACCGCTCACCCTGAGCGCCGGCATCTCCACCGACGTCTCTCGGCCGTACGCGAAGTACCAGGCCGTGCGGGACGCGTGCAGCCACTTCCTGGACGGAACCCCGGGCGACCGGCTGGCCCGGGCCGGGTACACCAGCTACCGGTGGGCCGAGAACATCGGCTGCCAGACCGGCGCCCCGCGCCAGGTCGCGATCAACTCGCTCACCTTCTTCCAGTCCGAGAAGTCGTACAACGGCGGGCACTGGGTGAACCTGAAGAACCCGGAGTACTCCACGGTCGGGATCGG
>JAJYEB010000336.1 GCA_021790375.1 Chloroflexota bacterium
GCCCCCGGCGCCTCCGGAGCTCCCGGCGCGTCCGGCCCCTCCGGGTCGTCGCCCGCTCCCGCCGCCTCCCGCTAGGAGCGTTCCACGTCGCGGATCGTCGCCAGCAGGATCTCCGCCGAGCGACGGAGCAGCTCCTGCTCGCGCTCGTCGAGCTCCAGGCGCAGCGGCTGCAGCACCCCGCTCCGATCGACCACCGTGGGCAGGCTGAACGAGACATCGCCCAGCCCGTAGTAGCCCTGGATCCGGCTCGAGACCGAGAGCACGGTGCGCTGGTCGCGCACGATCGCCTCCACCAGCCGCAGCAGGCCGGCCCCGATCGCGTAGTAGGTGGCCCCCTTGCGCGAGATGATCTCGTACGCGGCGTCCCTGGTCTGCCGGAAGATCTCCTCCATCACGGCAGGTTCGTACGGGCGGCCCTGCGACGCGCAGAACGCCGGCAGCCGCATCCCGGCGATGTTCGCCAGCGACCAGACCGGGACCTCGCTGTCACCGTGCTCGCCGATGATGTAGGCGTGCACGCTGCGCGGATCGACCGCGAAGTGCTCGCTGAGCAGGTACCGGAAGCGGGCCGTGTCCAGGATGGTGCCGGAGCCGATCACGCGCTCCGGCGGCAGGCCGGATAGGCGCCAGGTCTCGTACGTCAGCACGTCCACCGGGTTGGTGGCCACCACGATGATCCCGTCGGGGTTCGCCTGCGCGACGGCGGGGATGACCTGGCGGAAGATCACCGTGTTGCGCTTCGACAGCTCGAGCCGCGACTCCCCGGGCCGCTGGTTGGCGCCGGCCGTGATCACCGTCACCGCGGCGCCGGCGCAGTCCTCGTAGCCGCCGGCCCACACGCGCGCGGGCGGAGCGAACGGGACGCCGTGGACCAGGTCCATCGCCTCCCCCTCGGCGCGCTCCCGGTTCACGTCGACCAGCACGATCTCGGTGGCGAGGCCGCTCAGGAGCAGGGTGTAGGCGAACGTCGCCCCGACGTTGCCGACCCCCACGATCGCGACGCGGCTGGGCTGCTGCGGTCCGCTCATCCCGCCGAATCTACCGGAGTCGGTGCCTGCCGCACAGGGGAGCGGCCCGTGGCGTGAGTTACCGTGCGGCCCCTCGTTCCGCGCGGTCCCTCGTCCCGTGCGGCTCCTCGTCCTCAGGCGCCCCGCCGATACGTGCCGGTGAGCCGTGCCTGTCCGAGCAGCCGGTCGCGGAGCGCGGTCCGGACGGCCGCCGCGGATGGCACCCCCGGGAGGGAGAGCGGCGACGCCAGCGCGAACAGCTCGAAGACGTAGCGATGCACCCCCGAGGGCGGGCAGGGACCGCCCCATCCGGTCCGCCCGAAGTCGTTGCGACCCTCGCGCCCTGCGCTCCCCGACCCTGACGCGCCCTCGGCCAGCCCGGCGCTCGAGGCGGGGATGTCGGTCGCCACCCAGTGCACGAAGCCCCGGGCATCCGGATCGGTGACCAGGAGCGCGAACGCCCGGGTGCCCTCGGGTGTCCCGTGCCAGGCGAGCGGAGGCGAATGGCCGGCGCCGTCGCAGGTGAACCGGGCGGGGATGGAGCCGCCGTCGGCGAACGCGGTGCTGGACAGCGTGAACGAGGTGGACACGGCGCGTGCCTCGCTTCCGACCCCGGATGCCGCGCCCCGGGGCCGGATCCGGACCCGGACGGCATCGCCGCGCTCATCCTGCCACGAGCCGTCCGAATCCGCGACACTGTCCGGCAATGCGAACGAGGTCCGGGAGGTGAACATGGACTCCACGGGGAGCCGGCAGGTGGCGTCCGACGTGGTCCGGCCGGGCGACCAGGCGTGGCCGAAACACGACTTCTACATGCGGCTCGCGGGCGTGGTGGAGAGCGGCGCGAAGTGCCTGGGGAGCCGCGTGGGCGCGGTGGCGGTGCGGGACGACCGCGTCCTCGGCATGGGCTACAACGGCACGCCCAGCGGGTACCCCAACTGCACCGAGCAGGAGCGCGGGTGCCAGCGCTGCGCGCTCCGGCACGACGCGCCGTCGGCGGGGTTGACGGGGCGGCTGTACGACATCTGCCTGTGCGTCCACGCCGAGCAGAACGTGGTGGTGACCGCGGCCCGGTTCGGCGTGGGCCTCGCCGACGCATGGGTCTACACCACGCTCCAGCCGTGCTTCGGCTGCCTGAAGGAACTGATGCAGCTGCGCGTCCACGGCATCGTGTTCCTTCGGCCGTGGACCGCGCACCACCCCGACTACGGCTGGGTGGAGGCCGAGTACGCCGGGCTCGTGACCCACTATCGCGGCCGGGGCGGGGTCTTCGCCTGGCTGGAGACCGGGGTGCCGGTCGAGGCGGTGGGCGCGGCCATCGGCGGGCCGCTGGCGTAGGCGCCCGATGATCGATCCGCCCGACGAGGCCCCTGCGCCCCGCATGCCCGATCCGCCCGGCGAGGCCCGTGCGCCCCGCATGCGCGATGCACCCGACCCATCCGAGCTGCCCGTGCCCGGTCTGCCCACGCGCAGCCCGCTCTCCCGCTGCTGGTGGCCGGCCGGTGTCGAGCCGGCGGACGCCCTGATGGCCGCCTACCACGACGAGGAGTGGGGCGTGCCGGCACACGGCGATGCGGTGCTCTTCGAGCGCCTGGCCCTCGAGTCGTTCCAGGCCGGGCTCTCGTGGTCGACGATCCTCCACAAGCGACCGGCGTTCCGCCGCGCGTTCGCGGACTTCGATCCGGCCGTCGTCGCCGCGTTCGACGCGTCCGACGTGCGGCGGCTCGTCGGGGACGCCGGGATCGTGCGCAACCGCGCCAAGATCGCCGCCACCATCGGCAACGCGCGGGGCGTGCTCGAGATCGCGCGCGAGGCGGGCTCGTTCGACGCCTGGCTGTGGGGACAGCTCGAGGGCCCACCGCGCCGTCTGCCGCCCGGTTCGACTCGCG
>JAJYEB010000337.1 GCA_021790375.1 Chloroflexota bacterium
CGCACGGCAGGGCGAGCTGCTGCTCGCGGAGCTGCGCGGCGCGTTTGCCGGGCACCCCAACGCCGGCGAGGTGCGCGGGACGGGGCTGATGGCCGCGGTCGAGCTGGTGGCGGATCGCGAGACCCGGGCGCCCTTCGCGCGAGCCCGGCAGGTGACCGAGCGCACGCTGGCCGCGGGCCGGGAGCGGGGCCTGATGTTCTACTCGGGCACCGGCAACGCGAACGGCGTGGACGGCGACGTCATCATGGTCGGCCCGCCGTTCGTGGTCAGCGACGAGCAGGTGCGCGAGATCGCGAGCGGGATGCGCGCCGCGGTCGACGCGGCCCTGGCGGGATAGGAAGCGCCGGGCGACCGGCCGTTCGCCGAGTGGTCCGCGTTCGCCGAGTGGCCCGGACGATCGCCGAGTGGCCCGGACGGTCGCCGCCCCGCGCCGGGATCCCGGCGCTACCCCCGGGATTGCCGTCGCATCCCCGAGAGGATGAGGAGCGCACCCAGCCCGATCACGATGACCGGCGCCACGTACCGGTCCAGGCCCTGCAGCTCGGGAAGCTCCGCGGCGAGCTGGCCCGCGCCGACCAGCACGAAGAGGCCGGCGATCAGCAGGGGCCAGGTGCTCGTCCCGCCCCGGACCCACGATGCGAGCCAGCCGGCGAGGAACCCGACACCGACGCCGAGCGTGGTCCAGCCGTTCCCCGACAGCACGCCGAGGCCCAGCAGCAGGACCGCCGCGCCGTAGCCGAGCAGGATGGCGCCCGGCCAGAGCGCGATCCTGGACCGGCGGGCCAACCACGCGACCACCAGCGCCACGCCCAGCGCGAACGTGACCAGCCCCCAGGCGTCGAGCCGCGGGTCGAGCTGGTGGAGCAGGAACGCGACGCCGAGCAGCACGAGGATCGCGCCCGCCCACGGGAAGGCCGGCCCGCGAACACGCGCGGTCCCGTACCAGCCGGTGCCCCAGACTGCGTTCGAGCCGAGCGTCGCGCCCGGGCCCGGCGTTGCCCGGCCTGCCGGATCGAAGCTCCCGCCGGAGGGCCCGTCTCGGTATGTTCGATCGTCCACGGACGGAAGCCTATCACCGCCCCGTGGCGATCTCCGGTTCGTCCTCCGGGCGCAGCTCGTTCCGCACCCAGGCAGTGGCAACGTCGCCCGGGCCGACCGGCTCCAGGCCCTCCGCCCCCAGCCACGCCTCCCGGCCCACCGCCGCCGCCAGCCCCGAGCGATCGACCTTGCGCAGCATCTCGACCGCTGCCGACAGGACGGCTGCCGCGCCCTCGAGCGCCTCGCCCCGCAGCGGGCCGACCTGGTGGGCGTCCGACAGGGCGCTGGCGGCACGGGCTGCTCCGCGCAGCCCGTCGTGCAGCTGGCCGATCGGCCTGAGGCTCCCCGGCAGCATCACCATGGCGACCTGCGCCCCGGCCGCCATCCAGGTCGCGAGCAACCCGGGGAGCACGGGCCCGCACGCCTCCGCAGCCTGGTCGTCCACCACCAGGCGGTGCCCCGGGAACAGCATGGCGCGAAGACTGACCTCGACCAGGGCGCGGACCGACGATTCGCGACCGATCGCGAAGGCGGGGATGGCTCCCAGGTCCACGCGGTCGGCCGGGAACCCGTTGCGCAGGGCGAACGACCGGCTGAGCGCCTGCAGGGCGAGGGCGCGCCCGGATGCGAGCACCGGGTCCGGGGGCGTCCGGGTCGGTTCGGCACCGACCAGGGGGCCGGCACCGAGCACGAGGCGGGCGCCGGATCGGAGCAGCAGCGCGTCCGCGACCGCATGATCGGCCATGGCGCGGTCCGGGTCCACGCCGACCTCGACGATCGCGTCCATCGGGTCGATGAACACCGAGTCGATGCGCTCGAACCCGGCCACCACGGCCAGCTCCGGGGCCGCCAGGCCCACGCGGCGGGCGGCCAGCCGGGCGTACCTGCCGTTCCGGGCACCGGCTTCGTCGAGCGCACCCCTCAGCAGCGCCAGGCCCCGCTGGCTGCCGGCCGGCGGGGGCACGTCGCGACCCACGGGCCACTCGTCCTCCGATGCCGTGGCTCCCAGGTCGTCGCGCAGCTCCCCGTCGCGCGGGACCCGGACCCGCACGAGGTCGGCACCGGCCCCCACCAGCGACGCCGCGTCTGCCGCCGCCTCGCGCGCGTCGAACGGCCGGGCTTCCGCAGCGACGCACATCGACGGCGCAGCGCCGAAGAGACTCGCGAGCTCCGCGCGGGCCACGCGGTTCGCCTCGAACCTGTCGTCGGCAGCGTCCAGCCACGCCTCCAGGAGGATGCGCGCCGGTCCCGAGCGCGACCGCTCCCGGAGCAGCGCCGCCTCTGCGGCCAGGTCGACGTGCCCGTCGGCGACCTCGACGGCGAGCTCCTGGGGCTCGAGGTCGTACTCGTGAGCGGCCAGCGCGAACGGCAGCGCGACGCCGGTGCGGAGCACCCGGCGGTCGGTGGCCACGAACCGGCGCAGCACTTCGTGCGCCAGCGGCCGGCCGTTGGGCGCGAGCCCGGAGACTCCGATGGCGCGCAGCATGGCGTGCTGGCACGCGAGGCTGGTCCGTGCACGCGCGGCCCGTGCGAGGCGGTCCGCCAGATAGTCCGCCAGCTCGAGCAGGCTCGTCGCCGCCCCGGTCAGATCGCCCTCCACCCCTGGAACCACGGGGGCATGATACGGGCGCGGCCCGATGCGGCGCCGGTGGGTTTGGCCCGGCCCCAGCGCGAGATCCTGGTGCCCGGCCGCACCGAGAACGCGCGAATCCCCTTGCAGGGGGTGGCGCGCGTGCGCGCGGATGCTACGATCCGGCGCGTACAGGGGGTTTGAGGGGAGGTCTCGTGCGGGGACAGCGGCGCGACCGCAGCCGGCTCCGTCGCCGCGTCCGGGAACTGGAGCGC
>JAJYEB010000008.1 GCA_021790375.1 Chloroflexota bacterium
GGCGCGGTCGTCAACGTGGGCGTGGTGAAGGTCCCCGACGAGCGGCTGACGGCGCTGACCGAGCTCTTCCATCCCCGGCGAGAGGTCCACGCCGACGTCACGTACGTGGATCTGCCCGCGCCCCCGCGCGCCGCAGAAGGTGGCGGGGGAGCCAACGACATGCCCGCGGACCAGCTGGCGCGCCTGCGGAACGCGGACGCCCTGCTCCACGTCGTGCGCGCCTTCGACGACCCCGCGGTGCCGCATCCAGACGGCTCGGTGGATCCGTGGCGGGACCTCGAGCGCCTTGACCTGGAGTTGATCCTGGCAGACCTCGCGGTGACGGAGAAGCGCGTCGAGCGGCTGCGGACGCAGGGGCATCACGGCACGCCGGCGGAGCGGGAGGCAAACGATCGCGAGCTGGCGATCCTCGAGCGGGTCCTGCCGGGCCTGCTGGCCGGCACGCCGCTGCGGGACCTTGGGCTGGACGACGACGAGGCGAAGGTCCTGCGCGGCTTCCGGTTCCTCACCGAGAAGCCGGTGCTGGTGCTGCTGAACATCGGCGAATCGGACCTGCCCAGGGAGGCCGAACTCGCGGCCGGGATCGCGGACCGGTACCGGCACCAGGGCACGCTCGTGGACGCGCTCTCGGCGAAGGTGGAGATGGAGATCGGCGAGCTGGAGCCCGAGGACGCGGCGATCTTCATGGCGGAGCTGGGTCTGCGCGAATCGAGCCTGGACCGGGTGATCCGGCTCTCCTACCGTCTCCTGGGACTGATCAGCTTCTTCACCGCCGGGCCAGACGAGACCCGGGCATGGACCATCCCGGACGGCGCCAGCGCCGTCGACGCGGCGGGTGCGATCCACTCCGACCTCGCACGCGGGTTCATCCGCGCGGAGGTCGTGACGTTCGAGGACCTGGTGCGCCTGGGGTCCACGGCGGAGGCCCGCAAGGCGGGGCGGCTGCGGTCGGAGGGCAAGACCTACCGCGTGCGCGACGGCGACGTGATCGAGATCCTGTTCAACGTGTAGAGGCGCCGGGCGGGGGCAACGCGCTGCGCCGCAGCGTCAGTTGGGTCGCTCGCGGTCGAGATCCACCAGGAGCGTGCGGAACGTGTCGCGTCCGACGTTGCCGGAGCCGTCCTCGTCCTCGTCCTCGTCTTCTTCCCCGTCGACTTCCTCCACCTCGGCGATGAAGTTGTCGTCCTCGATCCGCGAGACATTCACGGCAGCGACGAGCAGCGCGTCGCTGACGTAGAGGAAGTCGTGCGTGCGCTCCAGCTCGTGGGCGATCGCCTCGACCAGCGTATCCTCCTCGAACGAATCCTGGACGCGCCGGCGCGCCTCCTGCACCAGCTCGAAGAACTCCTCCGCGGTGAATTCCTGCTCGTGCGTGAGGAGCGCGTCCGAGTAGAGGTCGTCGTCGCTCTCGTGGATCTCGTAGAAGTACACGTGCCCTCCAGGGTGTCCTGCCGGTCGAGTATAGGCGCCGCCACCAGCGGCACTCGCAGGATCGCCTCCCGGGCGACCCGGCCGGCCCGGTGACACCGGACGTCGTCGTCGCCGGAGCCGCGACGCGAGACGTGGACGCGCGCGCGCCCGGTGGATGGCGCGCGGGTGGTGCCGTCTCCTACGCTGCGTTGCTCCTGGCCCGCCTGGGGCTGCGGGTGGCCGCGCTCGTGGGACTGGACGAGACCGCCATCGACGCGGGCGAGCCGGCGGACCTGCGCGCGGCCGGGGTGGAGGTCGTCACGGTCACGCTCGCGCGGGGGCCCGTGTTCGAGAACGTCGAGATGCCTGCCGGCCGGACACAGATCTGTCATCGGCTCTCGGACCCGGTGCCCGCCTCCGCCCTGCCTGCCGTGTGGCGGGAGGCGGGCGCGCTTCTGCTGGCGCCGGTGGCGGGCGAGATCGGCCCGGAGTGGGCGCCGGTCCCCGGTCCGGATGCTCTCGTGGGGCTGGGCTGGCAGGGGCTGCTGCGCGACCTGGCGGCCGGGCGTCCGGTCCGGCACCTCGCCCCTCGGCGCGGGCCCGTCCAGGCGCGAGCTGACATCACGGTGCTCAGCCGGGAGGACCTGCCGCCCCGCGGGAAGGGCACTCGGGGTGGGGGTGTCGAGGCGGGGGACGCGATCCCCGATCTGCTCGGTCGCGCCGGGAGCGGCCTCGCGTTGACGGCCGGCCGTGACGGAGGCGTATACCTCCGCCGCGCGGCGGACGGGCGCCTCGAGGCGAGACGATGGCGCGCCGTGCGGCCCCGCCGGGAGGTGGATCCCACCGGTGCAGGCGACGTCTTCCTGGCCGCGCTGCTCGCCGCTCGCCTGCTGCTCGGACCCGGCCGTGGCGATGGCGGCCGTGCCCTGCACTTCGCCGCGACCGCGGCGTCGCTGTCCGTGGAGGCGCGGGGCCTGGCGGGGGTCCCGGACCTGGCTGCGATTCACCGGAGGCTGCGCGAGATCCGGACCGCCTGATCCGCGCCGGGGCTGGGCGCGTGTCCGGGGGCCGGATCGGGCGGGGATCGCCGGTGCTCCCCGGTCAGCCCCCCTGCTGCGCGGCGGGCCAGGCGATGGCGGAGACGGGTTCGGCGCCTGGCGAGGTCGTGCTCGAGGCGGGGCAGCGCACGGCCGCTTAGCCGGTGCCGCTCGACCAGCGTCGTCGCGCGCTCGGCCGCTTCGAGAGCCGCAGCGGGGTCGCGACGGACGTGCTCGAGGTGCTTCGCAAGCTGGACCCAGGCCACGGCGCTGAGGGGGCCCCCGGACTCCGCGATGAGGCGCCAGGCGGCCGCGGCCTCGGTATGGCGGCCGGAGAGGCGCAGCACCCGGGCCCGTTCGACCGCGAGTCGCTCACGCAGCCCGGGATCGGCGGCCGTGGCCACGGCGGTGTCGCAGCAGGCCAGTGCCTCATCGAACCTGCGGTGCCGTGCGTAGGCGCGGCCGAGCGCGGCGACGTCGCCGGGGTGCTCCCGGTCGCGCGCCAGGGGGTCGGCGTATCGCTCTGCCAGGCGTGCGAGGAGGAGCCCCAGCGAGACGACGTCCTGGCGGTTGTGCTCGACCACGGCACGCAGGGGAGCCGCGTCCCCGGTGCGGAGGAAGTCCAGGTAGCGGCCGGGGATCAGCGCGCCCGGCAGATCGTCGTCCCGGTACACGCCCGCGATGGCGCGCTCGACGGTGGAGAGGCGGGCGTTGTCCAGCCGGTGGCGCCAGAGCTGGCGGGCAACGGGGAGCAGGTCGAGATGGCCCGCGTGCACCGGCGCCGGGGCTCCCTGCAGCCGGAACCGCGTGACCAGCAGCGGCCAGTCGAACCCCCGCCCGTTGTAGGTCACGAGCCAGGCGTCCGGCTGGATCGCGTCCCGGAGCGCCGCCAGGAACGCCGGTTCGTCCGGCTGGTCCGGCAGCAGCAGCTGCTCGACCTCGAACCGCTCGCCGTCCCACCGGCCGAGACCGACCAGGAAGACCACGGTCCCCGCGGCGGTGCCCAGGCCGGTGGTCTCGGTGTCGAGACAGACCAGGGGATGCCGTGGGTCGACCGGGTAGGGGAGGGCGCCCAGCCGCTCGACGGCGGCGGGCAGCGGGAGCGAGGCCCGCACGCGTACCACGCGCCCCAGGCGGCCGCGGTCCACCTCGGCGTCGAGCGCCGTCGCGAGCGCCGTGGCCAGGTCGGGGGCCCGGCCGACGATCCGGCCGCTGCGCGGACCGCACGACGGCAACGGAGCGTGGTCCAGCGCGCGGAACCGGGCCAGCCGCGCCGCCAGGTCCGGCCGCCCGGCCGGGTCACCAGCGTGCAGGCGCGGCTCGTCGACGTTCATGCCCGGAAGGGTCCCGGCCGCCCGTGTCAGCTCGGGTGTCACGCGATCACGGCCGTGCCGGCATCGGGTCCCCGTGGTACCGGCCCGTCATGCGGCCGGCTCTCCGGCGAGTACCGCGAGCAACCGTTCGGCCAGCCGCTTGCCGTCGCCGCCCGTTTCCAGCCGTGGTCCCGTGCAGGCCGGGCACCCGGCATCGCAGGGGCACCCGCGCACCAGGTCGAGCGCGCCACCGATGAGCTCGAAGTGGCGGTCGAAGAGCCGTGACGCCAGGCCCACGCCGCCCGGTATCCCCTCGTACAGGTACACCACCGGCCGTCCGAAATGGGGAGAACGTGCCTGGGCCACCATGCCCAGGTCGTGCGGATCGCTCATCAGCAGGACGCTCGCGACCGCCTGCATCGCACGGCCGGCGCCAACCAGGGCGACGTCGAGATCGTCGCGACGCCACGCCGCGAACGTGGCGCCGTCCAGCGCGACCCAGTACGCCGTGGTGTGCAACTCCAGCTCGGGGAGATGGATGCGGCCCCAGCCGAGGTTCTCGTTCGTCTCCAGCCGCAGCTTCTTGTAGAGCGTGGCCAGCGAGCTGACCATCACCTCGCCGTGGGCCCGCTCGCCTGCGCCTGCGGGTTCGGCGGCGAAGGTGTCGAGCGGCTTGAGCGTGACCGCGAGGTCCGCCTGCGTGTAGTGGTCGACGTCGACCCGGCGGACGTAGGCCTTGCGTTCGTCCCAGTCCAGCCGGTCCACGTGGTACTGCAGCGATTCGTGCAGGTAGATCGCGTCCTCGTGCACGATCGTGGGCGCGGCGAACAGGTCGACCTCGCCGATCACGCGGGGCCGGTCCTGCGTGGTGTCGATGATCACCACGTTCTCGTCGGCGGCGCTGCGCAGCGAGATCTCGCTGGCGGGGAAGTTCTCGCTCGCCCAGTACCAGCGCCCATCGCCGGCCTGGCGCACGTGACCCTCCTCCGCGAGAAAGGCCAGCAGGTCGTCCGCGGGTGCCGGTCCGAAGCGCTCGCCGGGCCGGAACGGCAACTCGAAGGCGGCCGCGCGCAGGTGGGCGAGCAGCACGTGCAGGTTGTCGGGATCCAGGCGGGCCTCCTCGGGCGTGCGATCCAGCAC
The DNA here is from genome assembly GCA_021790375.1 of Chloroflexota bacterium. Taxonomy (GTDB): domain Bacteria; phylum Chloroflexota; class Limnocylindria; order Limnocylindrales; family CSP1-4; genus JAJYNJ01. The sequence goes on from JAJYEB010000008.1 coordinate 4,901, forward strand.
GTACTCCGGGTGCGCGGCCACGTACTGGTCCACGGCGCCTGCGGTCGCGACCAGCACCGACACGCTGACGTCCTGCCGGCGTCCCGCCCGTCCCATCTGCTGCCTGGTGGCGGCGATGGACCCGGGGTATCCGACGAGGACGGACGCCTCCAGCCCGCCGATGTCCACCCCGAGCTCCAGCGCGTTGGTGCTCACGACGCCCAGCAACTCCCCCGCCCTCAGGCCGCGCTCGATCTCGCGCCGCTCGGTCGGCAGGTAGCCGCCCCGGTAGCCCCGGATCCGCTCGCGTGGCCCCCGGCCCTCCCGCATCGCCTCCCGAAGCGCGGTCAGCAGCAGCTCGACGCTCACGCGCGATCGGCCGAACACGATGGTCTGGTGGCCGGCCCGCAGGAAGGCGAGCGCCACCCGCTCCGCGAGCGCGAACGAGCTGCCGCGCACACCCAGCACCGGGTCGAGCAGCGGCGGATCGAGCACCAGCACGTGGCGCTCCCCGGATGGTGCCCCGCTGTCGTCGACGCACAGCGGGGCGCGTCCCGTGAGCATCGCCGCGAGCTCCGCCGGGTTGCCGATGGTGGCGGAGGAACAGGCGATGACCGGATGGCTGCCGTAGTGCTCGCAGATACGCAGCAGCCTGCGCAGCACGTTCGCGACGTGACTTCCGAAGACGCCGCGGTACGTGTGCAGCTCGTCGACCACGACGTAGCGCAGCTGCTCGAACAGCTGGAACCACTTGGTGTGGTGCGGCAGGATCGCCGCGTGGAGCATGTCCGGGTTGGTCACCACGACCTGCCCGGCCGACCGCACGGTCGAGCGGACGGGCGCGGGCGTGTCGCCGTCGTAGGTGGCACAGGCGATCTCCAGCCCGGCCGCGGAGGCGAGCGCGCGGAACGCGGCCACCTGGTCCTGCCCCAGGGCCTTGGTGGGGAACAGGTAGAGGGCGCGGGCGGCCGGGTCCTCGGCGACGGACTGCAGGACCGGGAGGTTGTAGCAGAGCGTCTTGCCCGAGGCCGTGGGCGTCACGACCACGGTGTCCCTGCCGTCGTGCAGGGCCTGCGCTGCCGCCGCCTGGTGCGTCCAGAGGCGCTCCTGTCCGGCCGTCACGAGCCCGCGCACGATCCGCGGGTCGACCCACGGGGGGACCTCGGCGAAGCGGGCGGGGGTAGACGGAACCAACCGGTGCGCGACGACTGCCCGAGCCACCGCCGGGTCGTCGAGGAGGCGATCCAGGATCTCGGACACGGGCGAAGGCGCGTACAGCCGCATGCTGTCTCCCGTATGTAGCACGCATGTTCGATTTGTCGCGGCCAGTGTAGCAGCGCGTGCAACCGGGCCGGGCTTGTGCCGCACAGGCGTGGCCCTTCCCGGCTTGACATGGGCAGCGCGTGCAGCTACGTTCCGCGGCGAGATGCCTGACAGCGGCGCCGACGACCTGGACGAGGCCGGGACCGGCCGGGACGGAACGACCCGGACCGAGAAGCCGGCGCCCGCGGCCGTTGCCACCGCCGAACAGGTGCGGCTCGGCGTGGCCGGGCTCGACCGGCGCACGATCGCGCTGGTCGCGAGCGTGCTCGTGGTGGGCTGGCTCGTCCTGGTCTTCGGTCGCGCCATCGCGCAGTCCAACCAGGTGAGCGGCGAGGCCGCCGCGCTTCGGGTCCAGGACGCTGCGCTCGCCCAGCAGGTCGCGGACCGCCAGGCGGAGCTCGCGGTGATCCAGTCGCCCGGTTTCCTGGCGCTCGAGGCCCGCGCCTACGGGTACGGGACGCCCCACGAGCAGGTGTTCGCGCTGCAGCCCGGGGCACCCCCGCCACCGTCGATCACACCGCTCGGTGCGGCGCCTTCTCCCGCGCCGCCCCCGACCCCACTGGAGGCCTGGATCCAGCTCCTCCTCGGCAACTGACCGCCGGCGACGCGCCGTGAACCGGCTGCGGGCCGCGAGCCGGTGAGCCGCCGCGCACGGGATGCGGTGCCTTCTTGCCGGACGGGGCCATGCTTGGTACCGTCCCCCGGATGCCCCCGTCCGACGCGTCCCGCCTGCGCCCCTCGTCCGCCCCGCCTGGTGCCGCAGGCGGCCCTCCCGAGACCTCCGGGTCCGCCGGTACGTTTCCGATCACGCCGCGGACCGCGATCCGGCGGACCGATCGTGCCTCGTACGACCGGGCGCTGGTGCATGCCATCCTGGACGAGTCGCTCGTCTGCCACGTGGGCTTCGCCCTCGGAGGGGCCCCGTTCGTGATCCCGATGCTGCACGGGCGGATCGGCGACACGCTGTACCTGCACGGACTGCCGGCCAGCAGGATCGTGCAGCACCTGCGCGGCGGGCCCGACGTCGCCGTGGAGGCGACGCTGCTGGACGGCCTGGTGATGGCCCGCTCGTCGTTCCACCACTCGCTCAACTACCGCTCCGTCGTGGTGCTGGGCCGGGCCCGCCTGGTACGGGACCATCCCGAGAAGGTGGCCGGGCTCCGTGCGATCGTGGAGCACGTGGCGCCGGGCCGCTGGGACGACGCACGGCGCCCCAGCGGGCCCGAGTTACGGCAGACCCACGTGGTCGCCGTGCCGATCGAGGAGGCGTCCGCCAAGGTCCGGGTCGGCCCGCCGATCGACGACCCCGCCGACCTCGACCTGCCGGTGTGGGCGGGAGTGATCCCGGTCCGAACCATCCTCGGCGCCCCCGTCACCGACGGCGTGGAGGGTCGCCCCGCCGCTCTGCCTCCGTACCTGGCCGCACTGATCGGCACCGCCGGGCGCAACGGGCAGCCGGGGTGACCCGCGAGATCGACGAGCGCGACCTCGTCGCGCTGGGCGCCCCGGGCCCCGGCATGGTCGCCGCGCGCGTTGCGCCGGCTCCGCGGCCCTGGGGCCAGTGGCTCGTCAGCGCCCTCTTCCTGGGGTTCCTCGTCTACGTCGCCACCCGCCTCGGCGGCGGTTCAGGCGTCCGGCTCGACCTCGCGCGTGCGCAGTGGGGATGGATCCCCGTCGCGGTCGGCCTCCACGCGGTGTCCTTCGCCCTGTACGGCGGCCTCTACCAGCACGGCTTCCGCGCGGTCGGGGTGCGCGCCGGCGCACGGCGGCTCGTCGCGGTCCTCTTCGCCTCCATCTTCGTGAAGACCGTGGTGCCCCTGACGGGTGCGTCGGCGATGGCCGTCTTCATCGACGACGCGGCCTCGCACGGCCAGTCCGGGGCACGGGCGGCTGCCGGCACCGTCGTGGTCAGCGGGATCGACCTCCTCGCCTCGCTGCCGTTCGTCGGCGCCGGCGTCTTCGCGCTCGCCGCGCGGCACCGGCTCGCGCCATACGACGTGGTGGGCGCCGCGTTCTTCGTCGCCTTCATCGGGCTGCTCGTGGCAGCACTGGCGCTGGCTGGACTGCGGCCCGGCCTGCTGGAGGCCGGGTTGCGGGTCGCCCGAGCGCTGGTCAACCGGGTCGGCGCGCTGGTCCGGCGCCCGGACCTGGTGCCGGAGGGGTGGGTCCGCCGGAGCGCCGGGCAGTTCGCGGAGGCGGCCCAGGCGGTGCCGCGCCATCCGCGCGAGGTCTCGATCGCGTTCGCGTTCAGCCTCGTGCTCCACGTCGCGAACGCGCTGGGCCTGTACGCGCTGTTCCTCGCGTTCGGGCACCGGCCCGACCCGGGCGTGGTCGTGGCCGGGCTCGGGGCCAGCATCGTGTTCTATGTGGTCTCGGTGGTGCCCGACGGGATCGGTGCCGTCGAGGGCGCCATGACGCTGGTGTTCGTCAGCCTGGGGATCGATCCCGCCACGGCCATCCTGGTCACGCTGGCGTACCGGATCCTCAACGTGTGGATACCGGTCGCCCTGGGGTTCGTGGTCGCCCGCCAGCTGCGGCTGTTCGGCGGGCGCGGCGTCGCCATCGCGGGCTGACCCGGCGCCCGCGGCCCTACCGGTCGATCAGGGCCGTGCCGGACTCGCCCGAGCCGGCCATCGCACGTTCGGCCGCGTACGCCTCCCGGTCGAGCCGCGCATCCACCCTCCGGGCGCTCTCCTCCTCGGCCCGCATCCAGTCGTAGAAGATCACCAGGCCCATGGCGAGGAAGCCCAGCCCGCCCGCCCCCCACATGATCGCTCCCGCCAGCTGCTGATCGGCCAGCGCGCTGATCCAGGGCAGGTTGAGCGCGGCGTAGTGCGCGTACAGGGGCGCCGGTGCGTTCATGATGGCGACCCCCAGGAAGGCGCCCTGGGTCATCTGGAGCAGCATCATGACCAGCTTCACGGGGGGCGACAGCCGCCATGGGCTGGGATCGCGGCCCACCATCGGCCACCAGAACAGGAGCGCGGCCGTGAGGAAGCCGAGGTGCTCCAGGTTGTGCAGCGTGTCGTTCTCGAGCGTCAGCTCGTAGATGGTCGAGAAGTGGGTCACCCACAGGATGCCGGCAAACAGCCCGAAGGCCACGACCGGGTGGCTGACGAGGCGGAGCGGGCGGCTGTGCAGGATCGGGAGCAGCCAGCGCGACCGGACTTCGGAGGAGGCGACGCGCAGGAGCAGGGTGATCGGGGCCCCCATCACCAGCAACGGCGCGGCCACCATCATCAGCAGCAGGTGCTGGGTCATGTGGTCGGCGAAGAGCGTCGCCTCGTAGTAGTCGATCGGGCCCTGGACCGCCACCTCGATCACCGCCAGGCCGGCCAGGAACGACGCAATCCTTGCCGCCGGGACGGGGTTGCCGGGATGCCGCCGCGCGACCAGCCGGACGCCGTAGAGGTAGGCGAGTGCCGCCAGGATCGCCGGTCCCTGGATCGACAGGTCGAACGACCAGTGGTCGACGGCGTCCAGGAGCGTCGGCTGCGCGGTGGGTACCTGGTCCGCCAGTGCGTGCGCCGGGAGGGCGAGCAGCGCAACCGCGGTGAAGATGCCGGACAGGAGCGGCGCGGCGACGGGTCGAGCCGGGTTGACGGATGGACGCACGGATGGCTGCCTCGGCGCGGCGGAGCACGGGACGCTCCGAACGGGAAACGGATGGTAGCACCGGGCCCCGGGAGACCGGCCCGGGCGGGCCTGTCGTGCATCGCCGGAAGGGTGCGAGCCGCCGGTGCCGTGCGAGGGAGTCGTGGGCCCCGGGGTTCGCAGCCGTAGCATCGCCGGGTGATCGATCGCGTCGTCGACCGCCTGCTGCATTCGGTGAGCGAACCCGGTCCATACCCTCCGGCCGCCCGGTCGATCCGGTCGCCGGGAGAGGTTCCCGTGGTGGACCTCCTGGTGGGCACCGTCCTGTTCAGGCGCACCCTGCTGCAGCCACTCCGCCACGGGCACGTGGATCTGCCGCGCCTGCGGGCCGGCGGCGTGCGGCTGGTGGGCATGTCGATCGCCACGCGGTTCCCGGATCTGCGGGGCACCCTGTCGGCGTTCCAGTTCCTGGGTCTCGGGGTCCCGCTCCGGGCCCTGCGATCCGACATCGACATCGTCCGCTTCCTGGTCGGGCGTATCGACGGATGGGCGGCCGACTCGGGCGGCGGCTTCGTGGTCGTCCGAACGGGACGGGACCTGGAGGTCGTCCTCGCCCCGGGCGGACCGGTCGGTGCCTTCGTGGGCGTCCAGGGAGCCCAGGCGCTGGAGGGGAAGCCCTCCAACGTCGCGCGCCTGCACGGGATGGGGGTCCGCATGCTGTCGCTGGCCCACGTGATGGACAACCCGATGGCCGGGTCGGGCACCGGGCGGCGGGCGGCTGGACTGACCCCGCTCGGTCACCGGACGCTGGTCGAGATGGAGCGGGTGGGCGTGCTCGCCGATCTGGCGCACGCGTCGTCCCTCACGCTCCGCGACGCCGTCGCGGCTGCGACGCGACCCCCGGTCCTCAGCCACACCGGCTTCGTGGAACGGGCCGGGACCCGGAGCCGATGGCGGCGCTACTCGGCTGCCACCCGGAACGTCCGGGTCGGCGACGCCCGGCTGGTGGCGGAGGCGGGCGGGGTGGTCGGGGTCACCTATGCCACCCAGCTGCTGGGCGGCGACTCGCTCGGCACCCTCGTGGACACGATCCGGTTCGCGATCGAGGAGCTGGGAGCCCTGCACGTGGGCCTCGGCTCGGACCTGGACGGGGCACTCCGGGCAGTGATCGACGCGGCAGGCGCACCCCGGATCGCCGATGGGCTCCTAGCTGCCGGGATCGGCGACGAGGACGTCGTGGCGGTCATGGGCGGCAACGCGCTGCGCCTCCTGCGGGCGACACTTCCGCCGTGAGCGGGCCCCGCGGGGCACGGGACCGGGCCCGGCGCGTCCCCGCACGCTGCACGTCGGAGCAGGCCGGACGCGACCGCACACGGCCGATTGGCGGGAAGCGCGGGGGTGGCGATAGAATCGCGCGGTCCACCCGGTGGTGGACGCACGGCGCCGTTCGCTGGACGCGCCCGTGCGTGTGACCGTGGCGGAGTAGCTCAGTGGTAGAGCAGGGGACTCATAAGCCCTTGGTCGGTGGTTCGAATCCGCCCTCCGCTACCAATCCCACGCACGTTGGCGTTTCGCGAAAGCGTAGTCTGGCCCGGCCTGGTAGCAATCTGGTGGCAACAGGCGTACACTCCCGGACATAGCGCGACGGCCCCCGGTGTTCGGACCGGAGGCCGTCCAGGTCGCGTCCTGTATGGGAGGACCGCCACCATGACGAAGTCTACCGCGACTCCCGCAAGCATCCGACTGGCACCGCCCAAGGTCCGCCGACGCTCCGCCGGGGAGGGGTCCGTCTACCGAGACGGTAGCGGCTGGCGCGGCGCGATCACTTGGACGGACCCCGACGGCACTCGCCATCGGCGCGTCGTGCGGGCCGCGACGTCTGACGCCGCCCGCGACAAGCTCGACGATCTTCGTCGCGAGCTGAGGCTCGGGACCATCGAGCCGCCCGGCCGCAAGCTGACCGTGGGCGCCTACCTCGCCACCTGGATTGAGCGCGATCGGAATCGCGTCCGGCCCTCGACGTGGCACTCCAGCGAGATGCACGTCCGGTGCTACCTCACGCCGGAGCTCGGCCGGCTGCCGTTGGCCCGGTTGACATCGGCCGATGTGGAGCGGGCGCTGGGAACCTTCTTGGCCCATGGTCGACCGGCCGGAGCGGGAAGGCCGCGCCCGGTCTCACCCGCGACCGCACTGCACGTTCGGGCGACGCTTCGCCGGGCGCTCTCCGACGCGCAGCGGGACGGGCTCGTCGGCCGCAACGCCGCTGGAGATGCGCGACCGCCCTATTCACCGCATCGGCCAGTCTCATACCTCGGTGCCGATGACGTTCGCCGCCTGCTCGAAGCGACCGCGGACGATGAGCGCGGACCGCTGTACGCGCTCGCAGCCACGACTGGCCTGCGGCTCGGCGAGCTGCTCGGGCTCTCGTGGCAGGACGTAAACCTAATCGCCGGGACGCTCACCGTGCGTCAGTCGCTCGCTCTCGCGCGCGGGGGCGGATACACGCTGGCGGAGCCGAAGTCGGCCCGGTCGCGGCGCACGATCCCCCTTCCGGAGCGGGCGCGCGCCGCGCTCAGACGTCAGCGGGAACGGCAGGATGCGGCCCGGGCGGCCAGGGGGACCGCATGGCAGGACCTCGACGGGCTCGTGTTCACCGATACCGTAGGCAGGCGGCTCCTCCCCGAGACGATCTCTCACGCCTTCGCGCGGGCGCGCGTCGCCGCGGGTATCCCGCGGGTGCGGTTCCACGACCTCCGGCACTCGGCCGCGACACTCATGCTCGCCGAAGGCGTGCCGCTGGCGGTCATCAGTGAATGGCTCGGCCACGCAGGGATCGCGATTACCGCCGCGCACTACGCGGCCGTCGTGCCGGCGCTCCGCCGCGACGCCGCCGCCGCGATGGATCGGGCCCTCGCAACGGGCGATGCGCGATGAACGGGCCATGACTGGGAGGGAAGCGCAGGTGCGCCTGCTGCTCCGGTGGGCGGAGGTCGGCGTCGTCCGCGACGGGTGCATCGTGGCGCTTCGGATCGCGGACCGACAGCCCGAATGGGAGGACATTCGGCTGCACCACCTGGGGCAGGCGCCGCGGGTCGCGGACCGATCGCCGGAGACTGGGCCGTGGTGGGGGGTGCCGGACGCTGAGCCGCCCCATGGCGATTGGGTCGTCACGGCCGAGGACATCGCCCAGTGGTACAAGGCACACCCGGGAACGGTCCCGGGTTTCGACGTCACGCCCATCATCCTCGACGAACGACTGACCTCGGCCGCGGAGAACGTGCGAACCACCTACTCCGACGTGCCCGAGGTACTGATCCAGGACCAATTGCGGGGCTTGTGGGAGTCGCGTTTGTCCAAGTCCACCTGGTGCAAGTCGATGAGGGACGGGTTGGTGGATCGCATAGCTGCCTATCTGCCACTTCCGATGGGCGAGACGAGCACTGTCCCGGACGCGCGGCTCCTTCCGCGCCGACCGGGCCGTCCTGCCTGGACGAGGACGCTGTTCCTGGCGCGCTGGCAGGAGGCCGCGCGCATCGCCGCCGCGGACCCGGATGGCCCGAGGCGGCGGCTCGGACGTGATCCGTCCCTCGCCGACATCGCCGTCGTGTTTCGCAGCCTGGACGGCACGCAGGGGATGACCCCGGAGTCGTTGCGCAGATTGCGCCGGCGGTTCATGCCAACGACCGCCAAGTAGCTCTGCCCCCGCTCGCGAATAAGAGACCGGTTTCGGCCCCTGATATCGGTCCCGATGCCGGGAGGACGATCCTCCCATGAGCACCGGAGCACCTCGGAAGAGCCTGACGCTGGGCCTGCCAGCATCCGCGGCTGAGCAGCTGGCGGAGCTGGCGGATCGGGACCTCCGTTCCCCGTCGCATGAGGCCGCGGTCCTTCTCGTCGAGGCTATCGACCGGGCCGTCCGTCGCCATAGGCGGAAGAGTAGGGCAGCGACCGCACTCGCTGACCTACTGGACACCCCGCGATGACCGCCGACTACGAGGCCGCCATCCAGGCGGCCGCTGAGGAGTTCGCTAGCGCAATCATCGCCGCGGTGCGCGCCGAGTTGGCCAAGCAGCCGTCGTCGGGTCCGGCGCCCGAGCGCCTGTTCAGCATCGACGAGGCCGCGGCCGCACTCCACGTGGCGCGCTCGACCCTCTACCAGCTGATCGGCGCGGGCAAGCTGCGCAGCATCAAGGTCGGTCGCCGGCGGCTCGTGCCCGCGTCCAGCATCGCCGGGTTCACCACGGTGTCCAGGTCCGGACACGAGGATGGCCGCCGCGTCACTGATCCTGACCGCGGCGGCCGTGCCGGAGGGCAAGATGGTTTCGCATCCCCGACGGCCTGATCCTACACCGCGGCCCGAGCTGCCGAACGCGCCTGCGCCGGACGCACCGACGAGCGAGTGGACGAGGTTCCACGCGCAGTCTGCGGCGCATCGACGCGCGACCGCGACCGACGTGCGGGACACGGCGCTGCAGACACCCGCGCCAGAGCTCCGTCAATGGGACGG
>JAJYEB010000338.1 GCA_021790375.1 Chloroflexota bacterium
CCGCACGCCGAGACGTCGCGCAACGTCGACGTCCACGTCGGCAACCTGCGACGGAAGCTGGGCGACGATGCGGCCGACCCGTGGGCGATCGAGACGATCCCCGACGTGGGCTACCGCTGGCTGCCCCCGGCCGACCGGGAGCCGGTCAACCGGCCCGGCCGGCAAACCTCGGCCGACCGGGAGGGAGCCGATCGGTCCGACGGGCTGGCCACGGCCGACCTGCGCCGATCCGACCGGGCGGGGGCCTGAGCGTGGACCGCCTGGGCGTCCGGCTCGCCCTCGCGATCGGCGGAGCCGTCGCCGTGGTCATCGTGGTCGCCGGCATCCTGGTCAACGTCCTGGTCGGCTCGCGGTTCTCCCAGTACCTCGAGCAGGAACAGGCCGCGCGCCGCGACCAGGCCGCGGCCCTGGTGGCCGACGCGTACCGGTTCAACGGCTCGCTCTCGCTCACGGCCCTGGAGCTGCGCCAGCTGGCCACGGTGGCGGGCGGGCCGGTCGCGATCTTCGACGCATCCGGGCACCTCGTCGAGCGGTCGGCGGGGCTGGGCGCTGCCCTCGGCGGGCCGGTCGACAGCGCGCCGATCGTCGTCGGCGGGCAGACGGTGGGCCGGATCGACGTCCAGAGCCGGGGGCTCGCGGTCGCCGTCGTGCAGACCGCGTCGACCGCGTTCCGCCGTGCCATCGACCAGACGCTGCTGATCGCCGGGCTCGTCGCGGTCGTGGTCAGCGTGCTGGTGGCGCTTGCCATGGGCCTGCGCATGACCCGGCCGCTCTCGGACATGGCGGCTGCCACGCACCGGCTGGGCGGCGGCGACCTTTCGACCCGCGTCCCGGTGCCCAGCGACCGCGAAGGGCACGACCTCGCGCTCGCGTTCAACTCGATGGCGGAGAGCCTGCAGCGCTCGGAGCAGCTGCGGCGCCAGGCGGCCAGCGACCTCGCGCACGAGATCGCGACGCCCGTCACGGTGCTGACGACCCAGCTCGACGCGATGGCCGACGGGGTGGTCCCGGCGACGGCCGGGCAGCTGGCGGCGACGCGCGAGACGGCCGGCGAGGTTGCGCGGCTCGTGGGCGACCTGCACGACCTGGCGGCGGCGGAAGGGGCGTCGCTGCTCCGGACGCCCGAGCGGGTCGATCTGCTGGCGCTGGCCACCGACTCGGCCGCGGCGGTGCAGGCGCTGTACGGGCAGCAGCAGGTGGCACTCCTGGGCCCGGCCGTGATCGGTGCGGGACCGGTCCGCGCCGAGGCCGATCCGCGCCAGGTGGGGCGCGCGCTGCAGAACCTGCTCACCAACGCGGCGGTCTACACGCCGGCAGGCGGGACCGTGCGGCTGAGCGTGGCCCGGGAGGGAGGGGCAGCCCGGATCCGGGTGGCGGACACGGGGCCGGGAATCCCGCCCGAGCACCAGGCGCGGGTCTTCGAGCGCTTCTATCGTGCCGATCCGGCGCGGGCCCGGCGTCCGGGCCAACCGGGTGGGACGGGAATCGGGCTGACGGTCGCACGGGAGCTGGCGCGCGCCAACGGCGGCGACGTCCGGATCGAGTCATCGTCGCCGCGGGGCACGACGTTCGTGATCGAGCTGCCCGCGGTGGGGTGAGTGCGGGCGCGAGACGGCGCGAGGCCGCGCGGCGCGAGACGGCGCCGCGCCAGGCCGCGCGGCGCGAGACGGCGCGGCGCGAGACGGCGCCGCGCCAGGGTAGTTCGCCTGCGCAGGGGTCTTCCGCCTGCGCACGCTCGGCGTGCGTTAGCGGGTCGGCAAGATCGCGCATCCGCTTTGCGCACGCCCCATGTGCGTTGGCGGGTGGGGCGTGGCCACGCGTCCGCTTGCGCACGCCCCATGTGCGTTAGCGGGTCGAGCAGCCGGGAATCCCTCTGATGCACACGCGGCGAGCGTTACGCGGGCTCGGCACATCCGTCAGTCGTGGTCGACCCGGCAGCCAGCTCCTCCGCCGCACGAACAGCGGCCCTGGACGGCCTGCGCACGCGTTCGGGCGTCCCGAGTGCCCGCGTACGGCTCCCCAGGCGTTCGATAGAGAGAAACGAGAGGGCGTGGATCGGCTGGACCGGGTCGCGGAGCCACCTGCGGATCATCGGGCCCGTCGCCGGAAACGAGCTCCTGAGCAACTCCGCATGGTGGCGCACGCGACGCCGGTTCGCGTCGGTGTCCTCGACGGCAACCCAGGTCGACACGGCACGGGCCGACCATCCGCGACCCCGGGCGATCGCCGGGGCGAGCCGGCCACGCTGATCCATGGTGCGCAGCAGGTCCTGCAGGTCGACGATCAGGCTCTTGATCTCGACCACGAGCACGGCACCGCGGCCGGCATGCCACGCGAGCAGGTCGATCGAACCGCGCTCACCGAACACCGAGAACGAGACCTCCGGGGCGACCACCCACCCCGGAGCGCGCGAGAGCCGATGGATGACCTCCTGCTGAAGCACCGCATGCCGCGCATCGAGCAGCCGGTCCACCTGACCCCCGCGCCACCGCAGGCCCAGATCGATGTGTGCGTCGAGCGCCGACGCGACGGCCGCGACTGCGGTCAGTGACACCTCCCGCAGGTGCCCGCGTTCAATGCGCGACACGGTCCCCCGGGAGACGTTCGCGGCGTCGGCCACCTCCAGCTGCGTGCGGCGGGCATGCACGCGAAGCGCCCGGAGGCCCGCGCCGAGTCGCTGCTCGTCCACGGATGCAGGATGACCGGCGGGCCTTCATTGCGGATCCTCGGGCGATTGCCAGCCGCTGCGTTGCGACGTCATCGCGACGTCACCAGCCGGGTGCGGGTCTGGCGATCGTGGCGGTCCCGGCACCGGGGGTACCCTCGCGGTGGTGGCGGTCCCGACGCCCGGGGGTCCTCGCGGTCGTGGC
>JAJYEB010000339.1 GCA_021790375.1 Chloroflexota bacterium
GTGGAGGGTACCCGAACTCACCGTGGCGTGGCGTGGGCGGCCCGGGGGCCTCACAGGGCGGTCCAGATCTCCTTTCTGGGCAGCGGCCGCTGGGCGGCCGGCAGCGCGGGCCGGGATGACGGCGGCGTGCCCGACGCAGTCTGATCGGAGCCTGCCCACGTGGGCTCGGCCAGGCGGATTGTCGCCGCCCACATGGCCCGTCCCCTTGCGCCGCGCGATAACACCGTTATCATGGGACGTGATGGGGAGCGACCGGCGAGCGCGACGGCTGGCGGGGTTCGGGTGGTCGATCGAGACCACCGACGGGCGCCTCCGAGCGATCCGACGCGATGACGGGACGATTCTGCCCATTGCGGGACGGCTCATGGGGACCCGCGAGGCGGCTCGCTTCCTCGGCGTCCGGCCACCGAACTTCGTGCGCGACTGGGCGGCGCGGCCCGACTTCCCGGCACCCCTCGCGACGCTCGCGAGTGGGCGGGTCTGGCTGGCCGCCGACGTCGAAGCGTACGCGGCCGCCCGTCGCTCGCCCAGGCCGACCCACGAGCGAATGGTCTCGATCGCAAGGCGTGCCGCGTGGTGGCAGGAGCCGGAGCGGACGCTCGCCCGGCCGCTCGAGTTCGTCGGGCGGGTCATGGCTTCGGGGACGTTCGACGAGGCTCGTGACGTCGAGCGGTTCTTCGGGCCTGCGGCGCTGCGTGAGGCCGTGACCAGAGCCTCGCCCGGCGTCTTCGACTCCCGCGCCTGGAACTACTGGCTGCTTGTCCTCGGGCTCGATCGGTCCACGCCGCTCCCCCAGAGGCATGTCCCGTGAGCCGCGAGAGCCGGCTGGAACGATTGGCACACCTGCCGCGACTGGAACCCGCGGTCGGTAAGCTGCCTTCCACCCAGCGCAAGCTGTGGCCGACGCTCGGCGACATCCCGGAGGCCTTCGTGCTGTACGGGGGCGCCGGCCTCGCCCTGCAGCTCGGTCATCGAGAGTCCGGCGATTTCGACTTCTTCTCGGCGGAGTCGTTCACGCCGACGGACCTCCTCGCCAGGCTCGCGTGGCTCGGACGCGCGACGATCAGCCGCTCGGCGCCCAACGACCTGGAGTTCTCGACCGCGACCGGCGTGCGGTTCTCGTTCTTCGGGGGGATGCGGCTGCAGGTCGTCGCCGAGCCGTCGATCGTGGCCGAGAACGGCATCGTCGTCGCCTCGATCTTCGATCTGGCCGGCACCAAGGCGAAGGCGGTGCTCGATCGGTCGGAGTGGCGGGACTACGTCGACATCGCCACGCTCCTGCGCGGGGGGCACCGGCTCCCCGACATCATCGGGTACGCGACCACGATCTTCGAGCCGCTCTTCGACTTCCCGGCCGCCGCGTTCCTGCGCGCACTCGTCTACTTCGAGGAGGGCACGGCATCGGAGGTCCCCGACGCCATGCGGCGCGAGCTCGAGGCCGCCGTGGTCGACGCGGCGCACGCGATCATTCCGACCGTCGAGCCGTACTCGGGATCGATCTCGCCGTAGGGCCCATGCAGCCAGCGCGCAATGGCGAGCCCGGGGAGCGGCCCTCCGCGACCTCAGCGTCGGCGGAGGCTTGCTCCAGCCGGCGGCCCGGGGGCGGGGCCGGTTGGGGGGCAGCTACCGGCTGGCCAGTGCCGAGGCCCGGCGCTCCACCATCGCCGCAGCCCCCTCGTCGTAGATCGACTCGACCGAGCCGACCATGCGCTCGACGCAGAAGCGTTCGTGGACGAGGTCGTGGCCGGCGCGCGCCAGGATGTCGGCGTACGGATGGTCGGTGAGCAGCCGCAGGATCGCCTCGGCCAGCGCGACCGGGTCGTGGGGCGGCACCAGCAGCCCCGTGCGGCCGTCCTCGACCATCTCGGGGATCCCGCCCACGTTGGACGCCACCACCGGGCGGCCCAGCGCCATCGCCTCGAGGATCGTTATCCCCTGCGCCTCCCGGTAGGAGGGCAGGACCGCCACGTCGAGGGCGGCGACCACCGCCGGCACGTCCTCGCGGCGCCCCGTGAAGACCACCTTCGCTCCCGGGCGCGCGTGGCGCGTGCCCACGCAGGTGCTGCCGTCGCACGATTCCCCGAGCAGCCCGAGCGAGTCGGCCAGCGCCTCCAGCTCCGCCCGGCGGCTCCCCTCGCCGACGATCAGCAGGCGTGCCTCGGGCACCCGGTCGGCGACGATGCGCCACGCCTCGAGGAGCGTGGGGTGCCCCTTCTCCGGCTCGAGCCGGGCCACCGTGCCCACGATCGGCGTGCCGGGCGCGAACCCGTACTCGTCGGGCAGCGTGCAGCAGGGCTCCTGGTGCGCGTAGCGCTCCAGGTCCACGCCGTTGTAGATGAGGCTGACCGGCGCGCCGGTGCGGCCCTCGTGGTCGAGCTTGGCCACGATCGCCCGGCTCACCGCGATCAGGCGGTCCATCTGCGGGGTGAGGTGCCGGAGCACCTCGCGGTCCTCCACGCTGCGGACCCGGCTGGAGTGCACGGTGCCCACCACGTAGGGCCGCGGGAGCCCGGACTCTGCGAGCCGCAGCGCGGCGCGGGTGCCCACCACCTCGGCGCGGTACATGTGGTTGTGGACCACGTCGGCGTCGAAGGCGGCGAGCTCGTCGGCCACCAGGCGCGCGGCGATCGTGTCGTCGAGCTCGTCGAGGACCGCCACGCGGAACCCGGCCGCCCGCAGCCGGTGCACCGTCGACCCGTCGCTCAGCGACAGCACCAGGGGTTCGTAGCGCGCGCGGTCGAGGCGCGTGAGCAGCGAGTAGACGTGCTCCTGGGCGCCGCCGTTGGTGCCGGTGGCCAGCAGCTCGACCACGCGCACGCGGCGGCCGCCGGGGAGGGGCGGGTGTTCGGGGATCTCCAGGCAGGGGTC
>JAJYEB010000009.1 GCA_021790375.1 Chloroflexota bacterium
GATGCTGTTCGGGTTCGGGCCGGGAGCATACCCGGCGATCCGGGGCGGCCGGCGAGGCGGTCACCTCGACGTGGCACTGGCGGACGGCCGGCGGATCCGGGTCGAGCGGCACGGCGAGCACGGTGGCCGCGGCGACCTGCGCCTCCTCGACGATGGCGTCACACCCGTGGCGGGCGATCCCCACGAGCGCCTGGCGGAGCTGCTCGGCGGCGCCAACCGCGACGTGTTCGAGGCGATCTTCGCGTTCGGGATCGACGAGCTGGCCGACGCCGGGCGGCTGGAGGGCGGCGAGGTCAGCTCCCGGATCTACGGCGCCAGCCTCGGGGCCTCCCGGGCCATCCTGGAGATCGAGCGTGCCCTGCGGAGCGAGGCCGACCAGCTGTTCCGTCCCCGCGGCCAGCGGCAGGCGATCAATGCCACGCTGGCACAGCTCGCCGGGATCGAGGCCGCGCTGGCGTCCCGCGACGTGCCCCGCGAGTACGCGGCCCTCCGGGGTCGGGCAGCCTCGGTCCGGGCGGAACTGGAGGCGCTGGGCCGGGAGGCAGCGGAAAGGGCGCGGGAGCGGGCGGCCAGCGACCGGCTGGTACGTGCCTGGCCCGCCTGGGTGGAGCTGCACACGGCAGATGAAGAGCTCCGGGCGATCGGACCGGCGCCCTCCGTGCAGGACCTGCTGCCCGAGGAAGCCCGCCTGGCAGGGGCCGTCGGCACGGCGGAGGAACGGCTCCGGGACGCGACGGCCGAGCTTGAACGACAGCGGGCCGGGATGACCGAGGCGCCGGCGGCGCGCCGCGACCTGCTGGACGCGAGGGCGGCGATCGCCCCGCTCGCTGCGTCTGCCGCCGGCCGGGAGGCGGAGGACCGCGGGCTGGCGGCCGACGAGCGGCGCCGCGATGCGCTGGCCCGTGACGTCGAGGTCGCCGTGGCGGACCTGGGCCCTGGATGGGACGAGGGGCGGCTGCGCGCGGCCGGCTCGTTCATCGTGCAGCGCGACCGGCTGATGACCCGGTCGCGCGAGCTGCTCGACGGGCCGGCGGCCGCGCTTGCCGAGGTCCGGTCGGCCGCGTCAAACGCGACGCGCGAGGCGGCCGCCGCAGCGGACGAGGAGCAGCGGCTCGCCGCATCGCTGGCGGCGTTGCCGCTCGACCCACGATGGAGCGCGGAGGCGCTGCGCGCCGCCGTCGATGCCGCCGACCGGGGGCTGGTCGGGTGGGCGACGGCGCGGGCCGCGAGTGAGGCCGCGAACGCCGAGGCGACGGCCGCCGAGGCGTTGGCCCGCGAGGCGACGGCCGCCGGGGCCGGCGAGGCAGGGCGACACCGGAGGCCGCGCGGCATGCGGGCAGCGACGATCGCGGCGGGCACGGCCGTGCTGGCGCTCGTGGCGGCCGGAGCAATCGCGGCCGTCGCCGGTCCCGCGGCTGGTGCGCTGGCGGGCCTCGTCGTGCTCGTCCTTGCCGGGGCCGCCGTGCGCGCCGGGTGGACCTGGCGCCCGCCGATCGAGCCGGCGGCGGGGACCGCCGCCACACCCCCGGTGGACAGAGCCGCCGCGCCGGCCGTGTCCCCCGCAGCGCGGGTGCGCGCGGCGAACGAGGCCCTCGCGGCCGCGCGATCCGCGCTCGACGCCGCCCTCCACGCGCTGGGGCTCCCGCCGGGCACGGAATCCGTGCCCCTCCCCCTCCGGGAGCGGGTCGGCGAACTGGTGCGGACCGAGCGCGACCGCGCCGCACTGGAGCGGCAGCACGACGCCGCCATCGCCCAGTCCGCATTCCGGCGGCGGGCGGCGGACGACGCGGCCGCGCGGCTCGCGGAGACCCAGGAGCGGGTGGCCGCGGCGCTTGCCGAGTGGGGCCGCGCGCTCGCCGCGGACGGGCTGCCGGCACTCGATCCCGACGCCCTGTCGCGCCTGCTCGAGCGTGCGGAGACGGCCCGGACCACCCTGCGAGCCCGCGACGAGCTGTCCGCCACGCTCGCCGCGGCACATGAGCGGCGGCGCGCCTGGGAACGAACCGTCCTCGATGTGCTCGAGCCGCTGGGCTATACCGGCATGGACCCCCAGGCGCTCATCCGGGCCGCCCTCTCGGACCTGCAGGAGGCGGTCCGCCTGGACGACGCGCAGAGGACGGTCGCCCAGGCCCTGGAGCGCGAGACGCGGGAGGCAGACGCGGCCCGGGAGCAGCTGGCGGGCGCGCGGGAGGAGTACCGCGCGTTCCTCGCCCGGCACGGCCTCGCGGACCGCGCCGACCTGGAGGCGCGGCACGCCCGGGCGGTCCGGCGCGCCTCGCTCGAGGCGACCCGGGACAGGAGCCGGGCCACCATCGCGGCGCTCGCGGGCGATGCCGAGTCGCCGGCGGACCTGGAGGGCCGGCTCGCGGCCGCGGACGGCGTCGACGGACCGTCGGAGCTGCGCTCGCGCCTGGACGTGGCGCTGGAGGAGCTCGGGCAGCGTCGGCACACGCTCACCACGGAGCTGGGTGCGCTGGAGCAGCAGCTGCGCCGCATCGAGAGCGAGACCGACACGGCCGACCTGCGCCAGCGCCGCGAGAATGTCCTGGCGACGCTCGCCGGGCAGGCCGATCGGTACCTGGTCGCGCGCGTGGCCGTGGAGCTGATCGCGGCGGCACGGGCACGGTTCGAACAGCTCCACCGGCCCGCGGTGATCGCCGCCGCCGAGCGGCTGTTCGTCGAGTGGACCGGCGGCGAGTACGCCGGGCTCGTGGTGCCGTTCGGGGAGCGCGTCCACGGGGCCCGGCGCGCCGACGACGGCTCGCTCGTCCGGCCGTCGCAGCTGTCGCGCGGCACACGCGAGCAGCTCTACCTGGCATTCCGCCTGGGGCTGATCGAGCACTACGCGACGCAGGCCGAGCCGCTCCCGATCGTGATGGACGAGGTGCTCGTGAACTTCGACCCGGAGCGAGCGGAGCGCGTGGGGCGTTCGATCCGCGATCTCGGCGCACGGCACCAGGTGCTGTACCTGACGTGTCACGACCGGGTGCCCCTGGAGGCGGACCGCGAGATCGTGCTCGGGCCGAACCTCCGGCCGCTGGCGGTCCGGGATCCCCTCAGCGCAGGCGAGCCACCACGTTGAGCCGCACGTAGTCGAGCGACGGACCCGGCAGCAGGGCCGCCACCGAGCGGACGAAGTCGCGCCGCTCCTCCTCCGGCAGCAGTGCCACGTGCTCGCGGAGCACCACCGTCGCCAGGAACGTCTCGAACGGCTCGCCGGCCTCGAACGCCGTCGGCTCGGGCTGCAGCCAGACCCTCACGTCGACGAAGCCGGCATCGAGCAGGGACCGGCGCTCGGGCCCGGGCTCCGGGTACGTCCACCGCCCGGGCAACGGATCGCCGATCACCGCCAGCGCCCGGGCGATGCTCGCGATGTTGCCGGCCCCGCCGTACTGGGCGATCAGCTGGCCGCCGGGCACCAGTACTGCCGCGAGGCGGCGGAAGAGCGCCGGGTGGTCGGGCACCCAGTGGAACGTGGCGGTGGAGACGATCGCATCGACGGGTTCGTGCAACGGCAGCGGCTCGCGCAGGTCGGCGTTGACGAACGAGACCCGCCCCTCGTACCGGGCAAGCCGCCGGCAGGCTGCATCCAGCATCTGCGCGGACGCGTCGAGCGCCACCACGTGCGCCTCGGGCAACCGGTCGAGGAGCTGCTCGGTCACGCGCCCGCTTCCGCAGCCCGCGTCGAGCACCCGGCGAGCCGCAGGGTCGAGCCGGCCGATGACACCGGCGCCCCAGCGCGCCTGCGGATCGGCCACCCGATCGTAGGTGACGGCATCCCATTCCCGCGACATCGGCGCAAGATACCCGAGCACGCGTGAATTGGCCCCAGCCGACGGCGGGATCCGAGGCGTGCCCACCGGCGGTGCGCTGGCGCGAGCGGTCCCGCGTCTCCCGGCGAGGCCCGAATCGCCCCTATCCGCCGTGCGTCGGCGCGAGCGGACCCCGCGCCCATGCCGGCGAGGCCCGAGTCGCCCCTATCCGCCGTGCGTCGGCGCGAGCGGACCGCGCGCCCATGCCGGCGCCCACTGCTCGCGCCGGATCCGCTCCACCTCGTCGGGGGCGATCTGCGGGACCGGCCGGAAGGCGAAGGCGCGGAGGTACGCGTCGGCGGCGCCCTCGACGACCGAGGCCGCGTTGTACGCGTGGTCCACGGTCGGCCCGATCGCGAGCACCCCGTGGTTGCGCAGCAGGCACGCGCTCCGGTCGCGCAGCGCGCTCGCCGTCAGCTCGGCGACCTCGGCCGTGCCGCCCCTGGCGTACGGCGCCGTCACGATTCCGCCACCGCAGGCCGAGACCAGCCCGTGCAGGATGGGCGGGATGCCGATCCCCATGGCCGCCACGGCCATCGCCGCCGCGCTGTGCGTGTGCACGATGCCGCCGACGTCGTCCCGGCGCACGTAGGTGAGCGTGTGCAGCGGCAGCTCGCTGGTCGGCCGAAGGGCGCCGTCCACGACCCGGCCGTCGGTGCGCACGATCACGACGTCCTCGGGCCGCATGGTGTCGTACGGCGTGCTCGCCGGCGTGACGGCCACGAGCTCAGGGTCGTCGGGGATGCGCATGCTGATGTTGCCGGCCGTGAAGTAGACGAGCCGCTCAGCCAGCAGCCGCCGGCTGAACAGCAGCACGCGCTCGCGCGCCGCCTGCCAGGTGGCGGGTGAGCTCACGGTCGAGCCAGCGCCGTGAACGGCGGGTGGATCACCCCGACCTCGGTGATGAACCCCGTGATCATCTCGTGCGGCGTCACGTCGAAGGCAGGGTTCCACGCGGCCACCCCGGCCGGCGCCGTGCGACGACCCTGCCAGCCCCGGACCTCGTCGGCCGCGCGCTGCTCGATCACGATGGCGTCACCCGCGGGAGTGGCCGGATCGAAGGTCGACGCGGGCGCGGCGACGTAGAAGGGCACGCCCGCGTGCCGTGCGGCAAGTGCGAGCGAGAACGTGCCGACCTTGTTGGCCGTGTCGCCGTTGGCGGCGATCCGGTCGGCCCCCACGACCACGGCGTCCACGGTCCCCGAATGGAGCAGCGAGGCAGCCGCGCTGTCGACGACGAGCGTGACGTCGATCCCGGCCTCCATCAGCTCCCAGGTCGTGAGCCTCGCCCCCTGCAGAAGCGGTCGGGCCTCGCAGGCAAAGACGCGCACCGGCTCCCCCGCCGCGGCCTTCGCGTAGACGACGCCCAGCGCCGTCCCCCAGCCGAGGGTCGCCAGCCGGCCCGCGTTGCAGTGCGTCAGGATGGTCGTCGCCCCGCGCAGCTCGGTCCGGCCGTACTCGCCGATCAGCCGGCATGCCTCGCGGTCCTCGTCGATGATGCGCTGCGCCTCCAGCAGCGCGCGCTCCCGGACGGCGTGCGGCGTGGCCTCGCGTGCGGCCGCATCGCGCACCCGCCGCACGGCCCAGGAGAGGTTCACGGCCGTGGGGCGGGCCGCCCCGATCCGTGCCACGAGCGCGTCGAGCGCGGCACGCGCCTGCTCCGTCGACGAGGGGCGGGCCTCGTCGAGCCCGATCACCATGGCCAGCGCGCCGCAGCCGCCGATCGCCGGGGCACCGCGCACCGCGAGCCTCCGGATCGCATCCACCGCGGCATCCACGCTCGCGAGACGCAGGATCTCGAGCGCGTCGGGAAGCTTCGTCTGGTCGACGATCTCGATGGCGTCGTCGGCCCAGGCCACCGTCGGTGCATGTCCCGTCGGGTTCATCCAGTCACTGCCCTCCGGCGACCCAGTATGCACGGCCCGACCCGGAAGGGCGCGCCGCATGGGCGACCCTTCGGGTCGCATGGTCGAATCCGTCGGCTACGGCTCGGCGACCGGGATCCCGATGCGCGATAGCCCGCGGTCGAACGTGTCAGCGCCGCCGATCAGCCCCAGCCGGCCGCCGAGCCGCCCGCCCGCGCGGCCTCTCGCGCCGCGTCATCGCCGCTCTCGAGGTACGCGCGGTAGGGGTCCGCGGGGAGGCCGCGGGCGGTCCGCAGCTCGGCGAGCAGGGGCCGCACGTCGGTCGCGAACGCGTCGGCGAGGGCGCGGTTCGCCTCGAGCACGTCGCCGGCCGCCTGGGCCGCCAGCAACGCCTCGCGATCCACCAGCAGCGCCTTGGCGAACACCTCCTGCAGGTTCATCACCGAGCGGATCATGGCGGGCATCTTGGGCTCGATGTTGTGGCACTGGTCGATCATGTACACGGTGTCCCGCGCGCAGCGCTGGGCGACCGGGTCGCCGTCGTCGCGCATCGCGTTCACCAGTTCGTGGGTGATCCGGAACAGTTGATACGGGTCGATGCTGCCGACCATCAGGTCGTCGTCGCCGTACTTCTTGTCGTTGAGGTCGAACCCGCCCAGGCGCCCCTCCGCGAGCAGGATCGCCACGATCTGCTCGATGTTGACGCCCATCGCGTGATGCCCGATGTCCACGCAGACGGTGGCGCGATCACCCACCAGCCGGGACACCGAGAGCGCCTGCCCCCAGTCCTGGACGTCGGTCGAGTAGAACGCGGGCTCGTAGAGCTTGTACTCGAGAAACATCCGCACCCCGCCGGGCAGGTGCGGGTAGATCTCGCGCAGGGCGGCCACCAGGCGGTGACGGCGCTGGCGCAGGTCGTCCTGGCCCGGGTAGTTGGTGCCGTCACCGAGCCAGACCTTGACCACCCGGGATCCCGTCCGTGCCGCGATCTCGCAGCACTCGACGATGGCCGCGACGGCCTTCGAGCGGACGGCCGCCGAGGGGTGGCACAGGGAGCCGAACTTGTAGTCCTCGTCCTGGAACGTGTTGCTGTTGATTCCCCCGATGCGCAGGCCGCGCTCGGCCGCGTAGGCCGACAGGCCGGCGAAGTCGTCGACCCGGTCCCAGGGGATGTGCAGGGCGACCGAGCCCGCGATCCCCGTGTAGCGGTTGACCGTCGCCGCATCGTCGATCTTCTCGAACACCGTGCGCGGCACGCCCGCCTGGGGAAACACGCGGAACCGTGTCCCGGTGTTGACGAAACCCCACGACGGCAGCTCGACCGACAGGCCATCGACGGCCCATGCCACGCGGTCGATTGCGGCGGCGGATGCCGCCCTGGTGCTGGACGCGGTGTCGGCCATGGCTCGGACTCCTTCTCGACCCGGCTGGACCGGGTGCCGTTCTGCGCTACGTGGCGGTGACCGGCTGGCGGCCCGCACGGCTCCGCCTGAGGGCGGCGAAACGTGCGCGCGGTTCGCTCCAGTCGGCCTGGGGGTGGTAGTCGGAAATGGGGAACGAGCGTGCGATCAGTTCGCGGCCTTCGGCGACGTCGGCCAGCTCGCCCAGGGCCATCGCCTGCACGACGAGGTTGCCGAGCATCGTCGCCTCGACCGGCCCGGCTCGCACGGGAAGCCCGGCAGCATCCGCGGTGAACTGGCACAGCAACCGGTGGTTCACGCCGCCGCCCACGACGTGGACCGCCTCGACGGGGCGCCCTGCCGCAGCGGCGAGCTCGTCGAGGACCACCGCGTACCGCAGCGCGAGGCTCTCGAGGAGCACGCGCACCAGGGTCGGGGTGTCGGGCGGGGGGGTCTGACCGGTGTCCCGGCAGAAGGCCCGGACCCGCGCGGGCATGTCGCCCGGGCGCAGGAACCGTTCGTCGTCCGGGTCGATGAACGCGGTGAAGGCGGGGGCCGCGGCGGCCGCGGCGGCCAGCTCGTCGTACGAGGGACCGTCGCCCGCGGGCCACAGGGCGCGCCGGCTCTCCTGCACGAGCCACAGCCCGGCGACATTGCGCAGCAGGCGGATGGAGCCTCCGACGCCGCCCTCGTTCGTGAGGTTGGCGGCGTAGCTCGCGTCGGTGACGACGGGGGCCGCCACCTCGAGCCCGAGGAGCGACCAGGTGCCCGACGACAGGAACGCCGTCGCCGGCCCCGCGAGTGGCGCGCCGACGACTGCCGCCGCCGTGTCGTGGGAGGCGGTGGCGACCACCAGGGTCCCCTGCAGACCCGTGTCGGCACCGACATCGGGCCGGAGCGGCCCGAGGATCGTGGCGGGCGGCACGATCTCCGGCAGGACGCGGGTCGGGATGCCCAGGCGCTCGAGCAGCGGGCGTGCCCAGTCGCGCGCGACCGGATCCAGGCACTGGCTCGTGCTCGCGTTGGTGTACTCGGCCGTGGCGCTGCCGCAGAGGAAGTGCCCAAAGAGGTCGCCCATCATCAGCAGCCGATCGGCCTGGGCGAGAAGCGGGTCCCGGGCCGTCGCCATCGCGAGGAGCTGGTAGAGCGTGTTGATGGGCATGAACTGGATGCCCGTGGCGCGGTAGATGTCCGCGCGCGGCACCACGGCTGTGGCCGCCTCCACCATGCCCTCGGTCCGCGCGTCGCGGTAGTGCACCGGGTTGGCCAGGAGCCGGCCGCGTGCGTCGAGCAGGCCGAAGTCGACGCCCCACGTGTCCACGCCCACCGATGCCACGGGGCCCCCCGCGCTCGCGCGCCGGAGCCCTGCGAGCGCCTCGCCGAAGAGCCGGAGGAAGTCCCAGTGCAGGGTCCCTCCGAGGGAGACCGGCAGGTTGGGGAAGCGGTGGACGTCCTCGACGGACAGGCGGTGCCCGTCGAAGGCGCCGACGGCGACGCGCCCGCTCTCGGCGCCGATGTCGAGCGCGACGATGCGCCGCGGCGCGTCAGTCAAGACGGAAGACCTCCGTCAGCCGGCGATGGAAGCCCGTGGCGGGATCCGTGCACGGGTCGATCAGCGCCGCCATGCCGGCCTGCCAGCGGGCGTTGACCTCGGACGCGTCCATGATCGCCCGGAACCGCGCGAAGTCGTCGACCTCGAAGTAGCCGAACAGGTCGTCGTCCCGCTGGTAGATGGAATAGTTGTGGCACCCCGCCGACCGGAGCGCCGCGAGCATCTCCGGCCAGACGGCCGCGTGACGCCGGCGGTACTCGTCGGCGGCCCCCGGGCGGAGCTTCATGGCGAAGGCGACACGCTCCATGAGGTGCTCCTGGAGGAGATCCGGCCCCGGCACGGGGCCGGGGCCGGATCGGGGTGCGCGGCGCTCAGAAGCCGAACGACGCGACGTACTGGTCGATGTTGCTCTTGTTGAACACGAAGGGCGGGCCGAGCACGACGACGTTGTCGGCACCGATCGTGTACGGCTGGCCGTTGTTCAGGCCGGGCACGGTGAACGTCTCACCCTGGGTGCCCTTGATCTTGCCGGTCACCAGGTCGTAGGCAACCGCGTAGGCGAGGTAGCCCAGGTCGGTCACGTTCCAGAGTGCGAACTCGGGAGCCTGGCCGCCCTTGACGTATGCCTCCATGCCCTTGGGGGTCCCGAGGCCGGTCACGAAGACCTTGCCGGTCTTGCCGGCCGCCTTGACGACCTGCGCGGCGGCCACGATGCCGACGGTGGTCGGCGCGACGATCACCTTCAGGTTCGGGTGGGCCTGCAGGAGCGCCTGGGCCTGGGTCGTGCTCTGCTGGGGATCGTCGTTGCCGTACACGACGCCGTCCCAGATGAGGCCCTTGTACTTGGCCTGCTTCATGGTCGTCTGCATGGCGGCGATCCACGCGTTCTGGTTCGTGGCCGTCTGCGCGGCGGACAGGATGGCGATCTCGCCCGTGCAGTTCGGCGCGAGGTCGCAGGCCATCTGGACCAGCCCCTGGCCGATGCCGTTGGTGTCGGCCTGGTTCACGAACACGTTGTACGCGCCGACCGCGGGGCTGGAGTCATAGCCGACCACCTTGACGCCGGCCGCCATCGCGGCCTGGAGCGCCGGGGCGACGGCCGTGGCATCGTCGGCGGAAATCAGGAGCGCGCTGGCGTGCTGGGTGGTGGCCGTCTGGATGAACGGCACCTGCTGGGTCGCGTCGGCCGCGCTGGGCCCGACCTGGGTGACCGTTCCGCCGAGGTCGGCGGCGGCCTTCTGCGCGCCCTTGAAGGCGACGTCGAAGTACGGGTTGTTGATCTGCTTCGGGAGATCGACGACGGTGATGTTCGAGGCCGCGGCGGCCGCCGATGCAGCGGCGGACGCGGGCGCGGCAGACGCGGGCGCGGCGGCGGACGCGGGTGCGGCAGACGCTGGCGCAGTGCTGGCAGCCGGGGCCGGCGTGGCCGGCGCGGGCGTGGCGGCGGAGCTGCAGGCGCCGGCGACGATCGCCACGGCCGCAACCCCGGCAACCACTCGCCGAGACAGGTTGATCATCTGGTTCTCACTCCTCCTCGAGAGCTATGGAATGACCTCGCCGGGATCGACCGCGGTCGCGGGGGGATGCCGGCCCCCCCGAACCCGGTCGGAGACCAATCTGGCCTGGCGAGCAAAGTAGGGAGCGGTGACCGAGACGATCAGGAGCAGCCCGATGGCCACCGCCTGGTACTCGCTCGAGACACCGGCGAGACGCATCGCGTTCTGGAGTGCCGCGATGGTGAAGACGGCGAGGATGACCCCGGGGATCGTTCCCTTGCCGCCGTTGATGTCCACGCCGCCCAGCAGCACGATGGTGACGACGGTCAGCGTGAGCCCCGTGCCGTTGTCGGCCCGCGCGCTCGAGAAGCGGGCGGTGAGGATCACCCCCGCCAGTGCGGCGATGATTCCCGACACGACGAAGAGTGCGGTCTTGAGCGTGGCCACGTCCACGCCCGAGTAGCGCGCCGCGTCCTTGTTCTTCCCGACGGCGAAGATCTGCCGTCCCACCCAGGTGGCGTGCGTCACGTACCAGAAGGCCGCGGCGAGCACCGCGAACACGACGAGGGTCCACGGAACCGGGGTCCCCGGGATGCTGTCGAAGCCGAACGTCGTGAACCAGGCCGGGAAGCTGCTGATCGCGTTGGTGCCCAGGATGACCTGGGCGAGGCCGCGGAACAGTGCCAGCGTGCCGAGCGTGACGACCAGCGAGGGCAGGCCGGCTCGAGCCACCAGGAGCCCGTTCAGCAGCCCGCCCAGAGCCCCGACGACCAGCACGATCCCGATGTCGAGCTGGAGGGGGACGCCGGCGGCCCACAGGAAGCCGAGCACCGCGCTCGAGAGCCCGAGCATGGATTCCACGGACAGGTCGATCTCGGCGGCGATGATGATCAGGGTGCTCGGCAGGGCCATGATCGCGACCTCCATCACCGCGCTGGTGAGGTTCGCGAAGTTGGCGCCGGTCAGGAAGTACTTGGAGATCTGCGTGCCGGCCCAGGTCAGGATGACGATGATCAGGAGCAGGAGCAGCTCCCAGCGCGCCAGGGCCGCCAGCGGAGCACGCCGTCGCGCGAGCGCGGACGGCACGGCCGGTTGCTCGGCCGCGACCGCGGCTCGCTCCTCGCTCATCGTGCCGCCGCCTGGGCCACCCTGCGGTTGCGCAGCCGGACGACCGCGTCCGTGGACACCGCGAGCAGGATCACCGCGCCGTAGATCGCCTGGAGCAGCTCCTGCGGGAGCAGCAGCAGCAGCAGGGCGTTGTTGATCAGGCCGAGGAACAGCGCGCCGATGGCGGCGCCGACGACGGTACCCGAGCCTCCGGCAATCGCGACGCCACCGACCACGACAGCTGCCACGATCTGCAGCACCACGCCCGACGCCGACGTCGCGTAGATCGTCCCGAACTCGATGCCCCACAGGATGCCCGCCACGCCGGCCAGCAGGCCGCACAGGGAGAACGCGGCGAAGACCACCCACCCGTTGCGGACGCCGATGATCGACGCCGCTTCGGGATCGCTGCCCACCGCGTACAGCTGGCGCCCGAAGTGCGTGTACCGCAGCGCCAGTGCGAAGACCGTGACGATGACCGCGGCGACGATCACGAAGTAGGGAATCCCGGCCAGCGTCTCGGTGGCGGGGTTGGAGTAGCCCGCGGGCAGATCCGACAGGCTGACCTGGCTGCCGTTCGCCACCACGAAGACGATGCCGCGGTAGATGCTAAGCGTGCCCAGGGTCACCACGATCGACGGCACCTTGAAGAGCGTGATGATCGCCCCGTTGGCCATGCCCAGGACCAGCGCGAGCGCCAGCCCCAGGAGCCACACCTCGGCCACGGGCAGGTGCTGCTGGCGCAGCACATCGCCGACGATGAAGGCGATGAGGCCCATGGTGGATTCGACGGAGAGGTCCACGTTCCGGGTCAGCACCACCAGCGCCTCGCCCACCGCCGCGATGGCGAAGATGGCGGCCAGCGTGGTCACCTGGTCGAGGTTGTCGGGCGCAAGGAAGTTCGGTGCCCGCAGGGTGACGAACGCGCTCAGCACGAGCATCACCGCGACTAGTGTCAGCTCCCGCGAGCGAGCCAGCGCGCCCAGCAGCGCCGCCGGCCGGCTGCCGCCGCCGGGTCGGGCCCTGGTCGCGGTCATGCGTCGCCACCCCCGGCGCCTGTGCGGGTGGCCGGGGCGGAGACCGGCAGCGTGGCGGCGACCTGCCCGGTGGCCGCGAACATCACGCGTTCCTCGGTTGCCTCGGAGCGCGGCACCTCGGCTGCGATGCGACCCTCGTGCAGGACGAGGATGCGGTCGCTCATGGCAAGGACCTCGGGGAGGTCGCTGGAGATGAAGATGATCCCGAGGCCGGACGCCGCCAGGTCGGACACGATCCGGTGCACCTCCACCTTCGCGCCGATGTCGATCCCGCGCGTGGGCTCGTCGAGGATCAGCACTCTCGGGTTCGTGGCGAGCCACTTGGCGATGACGACCTTCTGCTGGTTGCCGCCCGACAGCGCCTGCACCAGCTGCTCGACCCCGGTGGTCCGGACCCGCAGACGCTCGGCGTATCCGCGCGCCAGGGTTCGTTCGGCCGAGCGGTGCACGAGCAGGCGGGGGAAGAGGCGCGGCAGGATCGGCAGCGTGATGTTGTCGGCGATGGAGAAATCCACCACCAGGCCGTCGCGATGGCGGTCCTCGGGCACGTAGGCGATGCCGGCGCGAAGCGCCGCGGAGGGCGACCCGAGGTGAACCGGTCGGCCACCGAGGCGGATCTCGCCGGCCGACGGCGCGTCGATCCCGAACAGCACGCGGGCGATCTCCGTGCGCCCGGCGCCGACGAGCCCGGCCAGGCCGAGGATCTCGCCGGCGTGGACGGCGAAGCTGACGTCACGGAAGGCCCCCGTCCTCGAGAGGTCCCGAACTTCGAGCAGCGCTTCACCGATGGCCGCCTCGGCCTTCGGGAAGAGCGTGACCGCGCGCCCGACCATGAAGCGAACCAGGTCGGCCGTGGTCAGGTCGGCGATCGGTGCCGTGACCACGTGCTTCCCGTCCCGGAACACCGTCGCCCGGTCGCAGAGGGCAAAGACCTCATCGAGCCGGTGGCTGACGAAGAGCACCGCCACGCCGCGGTCCCGCGTGCGGCGCACGATCGTGAACAGCCGCTCCACCTCGTGGGCGGACAGCGAGGCGGTCGGCTCGTCCAGGATCAGCACGCGGGCATCCACGGAGAGCGCCTTGGCGATCTCGATGAGCTGCTGGTCGGCCATGGACAGCCCGCGGACTGCCGCTCCCGCGTCGAGGCGGACGTCCAGCTGCTCGAAGAGCGCGTCCGCCTCCCGGCGCATCTCCCGCCAGGAGATGGCCCCGTAGCGGCCCCTCGGCGGGTCCGCCAGGAAGACGTTCTCCGCGACGGACAGGTCCGGGAACAGCCGCGGCTCCTGGTGCACTACCGCGATCCCGAGGGCGCGCGCAGCGATCGGGTCGGGCACGTGAACCTCGCGACCGTCCAGCAGGATGCGTCCCGCGTCGGGAACGTGCACGCCGGCGAGGATCTTGACCAGCGTGCTCTTGCCCGCGCCGTTCTCGCCGACCAGCGCGTGGATCTCGCCGGCCCGGACATCCAGCGACACGTCGCTCAGGGCGAGCGTGGCGTCGAACCGCTTCGAGATGCCGTGCACCTCGAGGCGCGCCCGGTCAGGCGATGGAGCTCGGTCGCTCATGCCGGTCGTGCCGCGGCCGCCAGGGCCGAACGGTCCGCCGTCCGGTTGTCTTCCTGCGACTGACCGACCACGAGCCGGACGTCGATCCCCGACGCGCGCAGTTCGGCCACCATGTCCTGGGGGGCGCCGGCGTCGCTGATGACGCACGTGATCCGCTCGGTCCGGCAGAAGGTCGCGAACGACGCCCTCCCCCACTTGGTGTGGTCGATGATGGCGAAGACCTCGCGCGCGGGACCCACCATGGCCCGCTTGATCTGCGCCTCCTCCTCGGTGGCGTCGCTGAGGCCGGATTCGAGCGTGAAGCCGGCTGCGCCGACGATGGCCTTCTGCACGTTGATGCGGCGGAACATCCCGTCGCCGAGCCCTCCCACCAGCGAGAACGCCTCGTGGCGCACCCATCCGCCCAGCATCAGCACGCTCACGCCCGGGTAGCCGG
>JAJYEB010000340.1 GCA_021790375.1 Chloroflexota bacterium
GACGTGCTGGCTCATCACCGCCAGCGGGTTGTCGCCTTCCCAGGGCACGCGCCCGGCGAGCACCTCGAACAGCATCACGCCGAGCGCATAGACGTCAGTGCGCGCGTCGCCGCGCTTGCCCTGGACCTGCTCGGGCGCCATGTAGTCCGGCGTGCCGATCGTCGAGGTGAGCCAGCGCCACGTCAGCCGGCGGGCGCCGGTCATCAAGGCGATCCCGAAGTCGGTGATGACCACCCGGCCCTCCGGCGTCACCAGCACGTTCTCCGGCTTCAGGTCGCGGTGGTAGATGCCCTGGGCGTGCGCCGAGGCCATCGCGCGCGCGAGCTGTTCCATCACGTCCACGGCCTCCGCGATCGGCAGCCGCCCCACCCTCCGGAGGCGCGCGCGGAGCGTCTCGCCCTCCACGTACTCCATCACCAGGTACGGGCGGCTCCGATCCTCGCCCAGATCGTACGAGTGCTGGATACCGGGATGGTCGAGCCGCTTCACGATCTCGAGCTCGCGCCGGAACCGGTCGAACGCGGACACGTCTCCCAGCAGCGACTCGTGGGGGCACTTCAGCACCACGCGGCGGCCGCTCTCGTCGGTGGCGAGGTAGACGTCGCTGAACGCGCCGTGCCCGATCGTCTCCACGATCCGGAAGTGATCGAGCGCCTCGCCGGGCTTCAGTTCGGCGGAGGTCATGCGGGATCTCCGGCGTTCGGCCGCTCCGTGACGCCACGGTCGCGGCGCTGGAGCTGGCGCCGGCGTTCGGGGATCATGCGCCGAGGACGCGGCGCCAGAGGCCACGGCGCCCGGACGAGGCGTCCGGCGGCTCGCCCACCCGCAGCACGCGCAGCGCGATCACGCTCGCATTATCGTCGCCGCCCCGGCCGATCGAACGGTCCACAAGCTGGCCGACCCCCGATTCGAGGTCCCCCTCGAGCGCCGCGATGATGTCGTCCGACGAGAGCCCGCTCCATGCGCCATCCGAGCAGAGCAGGTACGCATCGCCCTCGCGAACCTCGCCGGAGCGGACGTCCACGCGCAGCGAGATGTCACCCCCGAGCGAGCGGGTGAGCAGGTGGCGCCCCGGATGCGTGGCCGCCTGCTCGGGCCGGATGAGGCGCATCCGCAGCAGCTCCATGGCCTGCGAGTGGTCGGTGGTCAGCAGCTCGAGCGCCTGGTCGCGAAGCCGGAACACGCGGCAGTCGCCCACGTGCGACACCCAGGCAGACCCGGCGGTGATCGTCAGGGCCGTCAGCGTCGTCTGGGCGCCCAGCCGGCGTGCCCCGGCCCCTTCTTCCCCGATCTCGCCTGCAAGCAGCCGCGCATTGACCTCCTGGTACGTGTCGCGGAGCGTGTCCGGCAGCCCGCGCAGCACGCCAAGCGGGCCGAGCCGCTCGAGGAGCATCGTGATCGCGAAGCGGCTCGCGAGGTCCCCGTCCGCGTGGCCGCCTAGCCCGTCGGCCACGGCCGCCACCACGATCGGGCCCGCGAGCTCCGCGGCCGGCAGGCGCTCGTCCCCGCGCCTGGCGGGCACCCAGACGCGATCGCCCGGAACTGCCCATCCCACGTGATCCTCGTTCCGGCTGCGCACGGGACCCGTGACCGACAGACCTGCGAGCTCGACCCGCACGCCCTCGGGCCGGTCGGCCCGCTCCGGCCAGGGTCGCACGCGGATCGCCCCACCGCGCCGCTCGTCCGGGGGTAGCGAATCCGCCGGCGGGCGGGAATCCGCCGACGGGGCGGGCTCGGCCGGAGGCCGCGCGTGCGGGGGTCGAGAATCCGCCGGCGGGCGGGAGGCCGCCGGAGATCGAGGGTCAGCCGGTGGCGTCGCCATCGGCGGGGAGCGCACCTGCCGCGCGCCTGCCTGCCCGCCGCCCCGCTACGCGCCGGCTCCCCGATCGGCGACGGCGGTCACGAGCAGCGCTCGCTTGCTTGCACGCGAGTTGGCGAACAGCCAGGCAGCCCCTACGGCGATCCACGCCACGACGATGCCGAGGGCGATCAGCGTGTCGGTCTGCGTCGAGCCGCCCGAGGCGAGGCTGAGGAAGACGACTGCGCCCAGCATCGCGAGGTTGGCGAGCAGACCGAGACCCGGCACGAGCACGTGCCTGACCAGGCTGCGCTCCGCGCGGTGCCAGAACGCGACGACCACGATCGCGTTGGTCATGCCGTAGACGAGGAACGTGCCGGCGTTCGAGGCGAGGATGATCTGGAGCAGGTTGTCGGCGCTGAGCACGCCGTACGCGCCGAGCAGCGCGGAGATCGCCGCCAGCGCGAGGATCCCGTAGTGGGGCGTGGCGTAGCGGCCGTGGAGCAGGCCCAGGATCCCCGGCACCTCCCGGTCACGTCCCATCACGTAGGTGATCCGGACGCCGGTGTTGAGGCAGGCCAGCGTCGTGCCGATCAGCGCCACCAGCACGGTCGCCGCGAGGATCAGCGCGAGCGCGAGACCGGTCCCGCCCAGCATCCGGTCGCCGATGATCCGGACCATGTCGCCGATGGGGGCGCCCGAGGCCGCCGCGGCCGCATACCCGCTCACGGTGGAGACCCTGCCGGCCGGGTCGGTGACCTGCGCGGTGACGGCCGAGTTCACGAAGAAGTTGGCCGAGACGTACTCGAGGATGTAGGCGAACCCGCCCTGGATGGCCAGCGAGAGCAGCACCGCCCGGCGGATGTCCCGCTTCGGGTTCACCGCCTCGGCGCCCAGCGCGGTGACCGATTCGAACCCCACCAGCAGCAGGATCGCGATGGTGCCCTGGAAGAGCACGTTCATCATGTTGTGCGGCAGGACCACGGCGGCGACGTCGTGCTGCGCGTACGCGAGTTCGGGGTGGGTGAGCCGGAACGCGACGG
>JAJYEB010000341.1 GCA_021790375.1 Chloroflexota bacterium
CCGTGCGCGTCGGTGTACGGGCTGCTCCACGTGGCGATCGTCGCCTTCAGGATCGCCATCTGCAGGGCCTGTTGCGACGCCAGCGCCGGCACGACCTTCACCGAGGCGTCGAAGCCCTTCTGCGGATCGGCCGCGATGTCGCGCATCGCGTGCAGGGTCGCGGCGATGAAGGCGCGCAGCGCGGCGCCCTTGCCGGCGATGGTCGAGGTGCTCGCGATCAGGCCGGGGCCGGGGAGCGGCACCGCCTGGTCCACGTGCAGCTCGGTGACCTGCTGGCCCTGCGACTGCAGCTGGAGCGGCTCGTTGTTGGTGTAACCGGTCGCGGCGTCGACGGCGCCCCGGTAGACGGCCGCCTCCTGGCTGTAGTCGGGGTACTCGACCACCTGCACGTCGCCGGTGGAGAGGTGAGCGGAACCCAGCAGCGCCTGGAGCATGATCCAGGAGCTGCCGCACTTGCAGGGCGTCCCGATCCGCTTGCCCTTCAGGTCCGCCGCGGTGGTGATCCCCGAGCTCGCCTTCGCGAACACGATGTTGGGGAACGTGCCGTAGATCGTGGCCACGTACTTGATCGGGATGCCCTGGCTGACCGCCGGGATCACGCTGGTGCCGTCGGCGATGCCCGCGTCGAGGGCACCCTGCGCGACCAGCACCACCAGGTCCGGGTCGACCTTGTTCTCGAACGTCACGTCGAGCCCGGCGTCACGGTAGTAGCCCGCCTGCTGGGCCAGGTAGAACTGGGCGAACTGGACGCTCGGGATGTAGCCGAGCCCGATCGTCAGGTGGGTGAGGGGGCCCGATCCGGCGGACGACGACGCGGCGGCCGACGATGCGGCGGCCGACGAGGCGGCGGCCCCGCCCGACGACGGCGCAGGCGATCCCGCCGGCGCGACGCTCCCGGTGGGCGATGCGGCCGGCGACGCGCAGGCCCCGGCGACCAGCGCGAGGACCGCGGGCACCGCGAGGATGCGCCGCCGCCCCCGGAGCCCGCCCGGGCGCGATGGCCCGCGGTGCGATCGGACGCGCAGTGTCAGTCGAGACACGGTGACCTCCCCATGTGAAACGTCAGCCGCGGGTGCCGACCAGGCGGCGTTCCACGAGCACGACCAGGACATACAGCACGACGCCCAGCAGGGCGATCGTCAACAGCGTGGCGAACAGCAACGGGATGTCGAACAGGCTGCCGCGGGCGAGGTTGATCAGGACGCCCAGCCCGCGGTCACCGCCGGCCCACTCGCCGATGATCGCGCCGACCACGGCGAGCGTGACGCCCACGCGCATGCCGCCCATGATCCCGGGCAGCGCCGCGGGCAGCTCGAGGCTCCACAGCAGCTGCCAGCGCGTCGCGCGGAACGAGCGCGCCATCTCCAGCAGCCGCCGGTCCACGTTGCGCAGCCCGACCATGGTCGCCACCGCGACCGGGAAGAAGACGATCAGCGCACAGATCACGACCTTGCTGAGCAGCCCGGTCCCGAACCACAGGGCCACCAGCGGCGCGAGTGCCAGGATCGGCGTGGCCTGTGCCGCGACCAGGTACGGGGAGAGGACACGCTCCGCCAGGCGCGAACGTGCCAGGGCGTAGCCCGCCACCAGCGCCGAACCGGCACCGACGGCGAACCCGAGGAGGACCTCGAGGAGCGTCTGCGCGGCGTGCGGCTCCATGGTGCCGTCGGCCCAGGCCGACACGAACCGCGCCGCCACCACCTCGGGCGCGGGCAGGATGAAGACCGGGTAGCCGCCGAGCACCACGATCAGCTTCCAGGCCACGACGAAGACGAGCGCGGCCGCGCCGACGTCGATCGCGCGCCGCCAGCGGCCCGGTCCCCGCCGCGCGACGCCGCCCGCCGGCCGGGTCCCGCTCATGTTCCCGACTCCGGCCCGAACGGGTCGAACCAGGCCGGCTCGCCCAGGTCCTCGATGCGGACGGGGCGCTCGCGCTGCCGGCGGTGGAGCTCGGCCGTGAGCTCGGCGGGCGTCGGATCGTCGGTGGCGCCCGCAAGGTGGCGCCGGATCAGGGTCGCGGTCTGCCCGAGGGCCAGCGTGTCGACGTTTGCCTCGCGGCTGGCGCGGTCGATCCCCACGGGCAGGTCGGCCACCACGCGGCCCGGCCGGGGCGAGAGGACCACCACCCGGTCGGCCAGGAAGATCGCCTCGGAGATCGAGTGGGTGACGAGCAGGATGGTGGTCTCGGTGCGCTCCCACAGGTGCAGCAGCTCGGCGTTGAACCGCTCGCGGGTCAGCGCGTCCAGGGCGCTGAACGGCTCGTCCAGCAGGAGCACGGACGGCCCCATGGCCAGCGCACGGGCGATCGACACGCGCTGGCGCATGCCGCCCGACAGCTCGTGCGGCCGGGCGCCCGCGAACTCGCGCAACCCCACCAGGCCGAGCAGGTCCCGCACCTGGTCGTCCCGCCGGGCGCGCGACCATCCGGCGAGCTCCAGCGGATACGCGATGTTGCCGGCGGAATCGCGCCACGGCAGCAGGCGTGGCTCCTGGAAGACGAACCCGATCCGCGGATCCGGGCCGGTCACGGCGGCGCCGTCGAGCTCGACCTGCCCGGCGGCGGGACGGAGGAGGCCGGCGACGATTCGCAGCAGCGTGCTCTTGCCGCATCCGTTGGGCCCGATGAGTGCGACGACGGAACGCTCGGGCACCTCGAAGCTGACCCGGTCGAGCACGGGAAGCGTGCCGTCCACCGTGGCGAACGACCGCGAGACAGCGCGGATCGCGATACTGGTCAGGGCCTGGACCCCCGTCGTGCGGCCTCGCATCGGGCGCAGGCGGAAGGGGCACGGGCGGTGCCGGCGCACGAAGCGCCGGTCGCACGCGCCTCACTTCTCCCAT
>JAJYEB010000010.1:0-7545 GCA_021790375.1 Chloroflexota bacterium
CCGACCCGCCCAGCTCATCCGGGTCGATCCCCAACTCCTCGCGCGACAGCGTGTCGAGTGCCACGCGCGGATCCCCCTGGATGATCTGCTGCGCGATCCGGCGCGCCTGGTCCTCGGGCACGCCCTTGGATTCGTAGATCAGCGCGAGCTCGACCTCCTCCTCCTCGGGGATCGCCTCGAGCTCCTCGCGCTCCACCCTGATCTGGTGCGAGTAGAGCTCACGCGCGCTCTGCACCGAGAGCCACTCGCCCAGCCCCATCGAGAACGCGCCAGCCAGCAGGCCCGCCAGCCCCGCCACCACGACCGTCCCGTTGCTGACCGCGGCCCCGGCCACGCCCATGATCAGGCTCGTGTTCGAGAGGACACCATCGCTCGCGCCCAGGACCGCGGCCCGAAGCGCGTTGCCGC
Organism: Chloroflexota bacterium; assembly: GCA_021790375.1. Lineage (GTDB taxonomy): Bacteria > Chloroflexota > Limnocylindria > Limnocylindrales > CSP1-4 > JAJYNJ01. The sequence continues at coordinate 409 of JAJYEB010000010.1, forward strand.
CGGTCGAACGGTGGCGGCCCTCGATCCGCGCGAGCTCCCCGCCGGCCAGTCCCTTGCCACCCGCCAGCTCGCGGAAGATGCGGGCGTGGGACCGCTCGTCCTGGGGCAGGCTGGTCCCAGCGGCCTCCGGCTGGGCGTCGTACATCCCCTGGGAGCGCCCCTCCTGCTCGGCCACCGTCGGCGCGACCACGCCGGCGCCCAGCCTCCGGGCCGTGATCATGAGCACCCGCGCGCGCCAGGACGGCCGCATGCGCGAGATGTCGACACGGGCGTCCTTCAGCCGCTGCTCCCAGACGGCGCCGTGCCGCTGCTCGGTCTCCGCGAGCCGCCGGTACAGCTCCTTGAGCGGCGGGTCCTTCTCGCCGTCGGCCATGGCGAGGTAGATGGCGGTGCCGTCGATCTCACCCTGCAGGTTCTCGGTGTAGCGCTTGATGTCGTCGGGCGTCACGGTGGGCATGCGGCAAGTGTAGGACGAGCGCCATCCGGCCGGGCCGGCGGCGATGTGCCGGGAACGGGGGCGTCGTTACGGCACGGACGATCCCTGGACGTCGTGGTCCGAAAAGTAGGCGCGCCAGGGGCCGCTGCCGGCGATGAACGGCTGCAGGATCGCCCGCTCCGCCTGCACGGTGTGCATGAGGTCGTGCCCGGCCCACTCGTTGAGCATCTGCTCGAGCGTCACCGGACCCAGCTCCGCGTGGCGCGCCGTCCGGCGCAGATCGGCCATCTCGAGCCCCGTCAGCAGCTGCAGACTCTGCGCCCTCAACTCCTCGAACTGCGCGACCAGCTCGCCCGGATCGGCGGGCCCGGAGGTGGCCCCGGCCGTATCGGGGTCGTAGGGCGCGAAGTCGTTCCCGCCGAGGAACGCCCGGACGCGGACCGGGAACACCTCGCGCTCGGTGGCCACCAGGTGCCGGAGGCAGTCGACCGCCGACCATTCGCCGGGCGCCGGTGCCCGCGCCAGCAGGTCGTCCTGCACCGTGCCCGCCAGCGCATGCCACCGCTCCGGCGTCGTCGACAGCACCGCCAGCACGTGCTCCACCAGGTCGTCCATCGTCCGCTCCCCTCTGCGTCGCCGCCAGCCGGTCTGTCAGTCGCCGTTCGTGCCTGCCGGGCGCGGGGGCCCTGCGCCGTCCGCTGGCACGACCCTGTCCACGGTCCCGACGCGGTCCGCCGCCGCGGCACTCTCCGCCGGCACGGCACTCTCCGCCGGCACGACCGCCTCCGCCGGCATGACCGCCTCCGCCTCGATCTCGACCCTCCAGCGCGGATCGAGCAGCCCGGCCACCGCCACCATCGTGCTGGCCGGCCTCGTCGCGCCGAATACCTCGCCGTGCACCCGGCCGATTGTCTCCCAGTCGTCCCGGTCGACCAGGTACGTCCGCGTGCGAACCACGTCGGCAATCCTCGCCCCGGCCTCCTGCAGGGCCGCAGCGACGATCTCCAGGCACCGCCGGGCCTGGGCGGCCGGATCGGGATCGCAGGAGCCGTCGGGCCACACGGGCGCGGTCCCGCTCACCAGCACGCGATCGCCCACGCGCACCGCGCGGCTGAACCCGACTGCGGGCTCGTACGGCGAACCCGACGAGACGCGGCGTCGCTCCACGAAGGGCAGTGTACCGGGGCGCGGCCGGGTGGCCGGAAGCGCGCGATGCGGCGCCGCTGTCTGGCCCGCGGGGGGGTTGGGCGCCTACGAACGCGGACGGTAGACTCGCACCGTGGAGCGAACCGAGGCCATCGGAGTCCGCGCCTGTGCTGCGTGTGGCAGGACCACGCCCGCCACGTGCCGGGTCTGCATCCACTGCGGCACCGAGTTCCCCGGTGAACGCCCCGTCGAGGAGATCCGACGGACCGTGACCGTCGTCCAGTCGGACCTGAAGGGGTCCACGGCGCTCGGGGAGAAGCTGGACCCCGAGTCCCTCCGCGAGGTCATGACCCGCTACATCGACGAGATGCGGGCGGTCTTCGAGGGACACGGCGGCACGATCGAGAAGATCATCGGCGACGCCATCATCGCGGTCTTCGGGATGCCCGTCCGCCGCGACGACGACGCGCTCCGAGCCCTCGAGGCGGCGGCCGACAGCCAGCGCGCGCTCGTCACCCTGAACGATCTGCTCGAGGCAACCTGGGGCGTGCGCCTCGTCGTCCGGACCGGCGTCGCCACCGGCGAGGTCGTGGTCGGGAGCGTGACCGCGAGCCAGCACGTCCTCACGGGCGAGGCGATGCGGGTGGCCGGGGCGATGGAGCAGAGCGCGCCGGCAGCCGAGGTCCGCGTGGCCGACTCGACCCGCCGGCTCGTCGGCGACCGGGTTGCCTTCGAGCAGCTCGACGCGGTCGTCCCGAAGGGATCCGACGACGCGATCGAGAGCTGGCGCCTCGTCTCGGTCCTCGCACCGACGACCCGGAGCGACGACGATGTCCTCCACGGCCGCCTCATCTGCTCGAACTGCGGCCAGGAGAACCCGGGCGAGGCGAAGTTCTGCGGAACCTGCGCCTCGCCCCTCTCCGCACCGAGAGCCAGGGAGAGCCGCAAGACCGTCACGATCGTCTTCGCCGACCCGAAGCCCTCGTCGATCGACGGGTCGCCGCCGGACCCGGAGGCGATCCGAGACGTCATGTCGCGTTACTTCGACGAGATGAAGGTCGCCCTCGAACGGCACGGCGGCACGGTCGAGAAGTTCATCGGCGACGCGGTCATGGCCGTGTTCGGCCTCCCCGTGCGCCACGAGGACGACGCTGTCCGGGCGGCTCGCGCCGCGCTCGACATGCAGGCCGCCCTCCCGCCGCTGAACGAGGATTTCGAGCGCACGTGGGGCATCCGGCTCGGCAACCACATCGGCGTGAACACGGGCGAGGTGATCGCCGGTGACGCCACCCTCGGCCAGCGCCTGGTCACCGGCGACGCGGTGAACGTCGCCGCCCGGCTTGAGCAGTCGGCGCACGCCGGCGAGGTGATCGTCGGCGATCTGACGTACCGCCTCGCGCGCGACTTCGCCGAGGTGGACCCGATCGCGCCGCTGACCCTGAAGGGCAAGTCGGAGCCGGTTCCGGCCTATCGGCTGCTCACGGTCCACGCAACGGCCGAGCGGCAGAGCAGCGGCGCCCCGTTCGTTGGTCGCGAAGACGAGATGGCGCGGCTGGCCACGGGACTCGACGAGGCCGTCGCCAGGCAGGCGGCACGGATGCTCACCGTGGTGGGCGACGCAGGGGTCGGGAAGTCCCGCCTGATCAAGGAATTCGCGGATCGCGCAGGCGAACGCGCAGCGGTCCTCCGCGGCAGGTGCCTGCCCTACGGCGACGGCATCACGTTCTGGCCGTTCGCGGAGATCGTTCGCGAGGCGGCGGCGATCGGCAGCGAGGACACGCCCGAGATCGGCATGAACAAGATGCGGGCGCTCCTCGGGGGACAGACGGACGGCGGCGAGCACGAGCGCATCGTCGAGCGCGTGGCGGCCGTCATCGGCCTCTCCGCCGCCCAGTTCCCCCTGACCGAGCTCTTCTGGGGCGCCCGCAAGTTCATCGAGGCCATCGGGCGGCGACGCCCGCTCGTCATGATCGTCGACGACATCCACTCGGCCGAGCAGACGTTCCTCGACCTCCTCGATCACTTCGAGGAGGCGATCGACCGATCGCCGGTCCTGGTGCTGTGCTCGGCCCGCCGGGAGATCCAGGAGCGTCATCCGGACTGGACCGAGGCTCACACTCCCGCGTTGATCGTCCTCGAGCCGCTCTCCGACGCCGACGCGGGACAGATCGTGGAGAAGATCCTCGGCGGCGCCGGGCTCGACCCGGACGTCGTCGGGAAGATCACGGCGGCGGCCGAAGGGAATCCCCTGTTCGTCGAGCAGATGGTCTCGATGCTCATCGACAACGGGACGCTGCGGAACGAGGACGGCCGGTGGATCGCCTCGGCGGCGAGCGAGATCGCGGTCCCCCCCTCGATCACCGCACTGCTCGCGGCCCGCCTCGACTCGCTCCCGCAGGACGAGCGTGTGGTCCTGGAACCCGCCTCGGTGATCGGCCTGTCCTTCCCGGTCCCGGCCCTGGAGGAACTGCTCGACGAAAGCATCCGCCCGTCCCTGCTGCCCGCGCTGCAGTCGGTCGAGCGCAAGCAGTTCGTCCGGGCGACCACGCTCGACGAGGACGAGGCGTACCGGTTCGCGCACATCCTCGTCAAGGACACGGCGTACGGATCGCTGCTGAAGCGGCTCCGTGCCGGCTACCACGAACGCTTCGTCGACTGGGCCGAACGGGTGAACGCGGAACGCGGTCGGGGCCTGGAATTCGAGGAGATCCACGGGTATCACCTCGAGCAGGCGTACCGATACCTCACCGAGCTTGGGGTGTTGGACGACGCGGCGCGAGCTGTCGGACAACGCGCGTCCCTGAAACTTGCGTCGGCCGGGCGTCGCGCCCTTGCGCGCGGAGACATCCCTGCCGCGGCGAACCTGCTCCGGCGGGCGACCGAGACGCGGGAGCGGCTGGATCCGGAGCGACTGGAGATCATCCCGGACCTTGGACTCGCACTCATGGAGCTCGGCGAGTTCGCCGATGCGGCAACACGGCTTGATGAGGCACGGTCCCTCGCGCTCGAGGCCGGGGCGGACATCGTCGAATGCCGCGCCGCCCTCGCGCGGTGCTACGTCCGGATCTACTCCGGCGAGGGCGAGGATTCGAGCCTGATCGCGGCGCGGGAAGTCGAACGCACATTGCCCATACTCGAGGCCGTGGGGGACGAGCAGGGCCAGACGCTCGCCTGGCGCCTTCGGCTCATTCTGCACGCGCGCGCCGGGCGATGGGGCGATCTCGCAGTCGCGTCGCGGGAGGTGATCGCGCACGCGCGGGCGACCGGCGACGTCCGGACGGAGACGCGCGCGTCGATCGCGTACGCGGACGCCGCGACCTACGGCCCTACCCCGGTCGCGGAGGCGATCGCCGAGTGCGAGGTGCTCCTCGAGTCGACGGCGGCGGACCAGATCGCGAACGCGAAGGTCCGCCTTGCGCTCGCCCAGCTCTGCGCCCGAGCGGACGACATCGACCGCGCTCGCTCCCTCTACCGCGGTGTGCGAGAGCGCCTTCTGGACGGCCGGGCGGGAATAGCTGCAGCGACGACGTCACTCGCGTCGTCCACGGTCGAGATGCTCGCGGGTGACCCGGTCGCCGCCGAGCGGGAGCTCCGCCTAGACCACGACGCCCTCGCGTCAATCGATGAGCGCTACTTGTTGCCGACCATCGACGCGTTGCTCGCCCGGGCGCTATTGGAGCAGGGCCGGATCGATGACGCGGCCGTCGTCGCAGGGGCGGTCAGGGAAGTCGCGGGCGAGGACGACACGGACCCCCAAGCGGGATGGCGGTCGGTTATGGCGAGAGTGGCCGTGGTGAGAGGTGATCTCGGCACGGCTGTGGCCTTGGCCCAGGACGCGGTGGCGCTGCGGCGAGAGGCCCAGTCTCCTGACGAGTTGGTCGACGCGCTCATCGACCTTGCCACCGCCCTTCGGGCCGCCGGAAGGTCCGACGAAGCGGCCGGCGCGATCCACGAGGGGCTCGCACTCGCGATTGAGAAGGGCGACGTGGTCACCCGCCGGCAACTGGAGGCACTCGAGGCGAGGTAACCCGGCCAAGTCGGTCTCGGCTCCGCCGAGCGTGCCCGGGGCCCGTTAATCTTGCGAGCGCCGGCCACCGTCTAGTAGAAAGCACCCCTACCGTCCCATGGGTACGGCTTGGCGACCACGATGGCGAGATCGCCGCTGCCCATGAACTGCATCACGGAGTTGATGGCCCCGTTGGTCCAGTTGAGGCTGTTCAGGTACGACCTGAGCTGGCTGCCATTCTTCGTCTTGAGGCCGACGCAGGGGTCGTAGCCAGCCCTGATGTAGCTCGCGGAGCAATCCGCGACGGTGGCCCACCATCGACCGGTGCCGGTGTAGTCCCGCGCGAACTGCGCGGGCTGCTCGTTGCCCGAGGCGTCCTTACCGTACCAAGGACCGCTGTTTCCACCCGTATTCGTCAGCACGGTCGCCGTTGGATTCGGCAGGTAGATCGCCCCCAGGCAGACATTGAACTGGGCGGCGTTTCGCGACGCGTACCCGATGCTCTGCAGGTAGGCCTTGTGGAAGATCATGACCTGCGTGGTCTGCATATCGGCCGGCGGGCTGCCGAAGACCTGGAGGTTGCCCTCCTGCCCGACGAGCAGGGCGCCCGTCGGAACGCCGCAGTCCTGGTTGTAGATCTCGGCGTCCCCGTGCGTGCTGTTCAACCCGAGCGTGAGGTACACCGTCGGGGCATTCGTGCCCGGGCTGAAGAGATTGCCGAACAGGCCCTGGTCCTGACTGGTCGCGTTTCCGTTGCAGTTCGTCCACGAGGTGCAGACAGCGCTCGCGACGATGGTGGTCGCGCTCCCTGTGATCGAGCTGTTCGAGGTGTCGGTCGCGGTGATGGTCTGGTTGCCGATCGTCACCAGCGTCGCGCTGAAGGTACCGGTCCCGTTCGTCAGCGTGGAGTTGGCCGGCAGCGAGACGCCACTCCCCGTGTCAGTGCTGGTGAAGCGGACCGTGCCGTTGTAGCCGGTAGCCGTGTTGCCGTACTGGTCCTGGGCCGTGACGGTGACGGAGAAGGGAGTCCCGGCGGTGACGCCGGCTGGCACGCTGACGCTGAAGTGGTCCGCCTGTCCAGGCGTGATGGAGTCGGTGACGCTGCCCGACTGGCTCGCGTAGTTGCCGGAGGGGTCGCTGAAGCTCCAGGTGTCGGTGTACGTCCCGACGTTCGTGTGGGTCGTCCCGGACAGGGTGAGGTCGGACGCCGGGAGCGCGACCCCGCCGACGCCGGTGCAGGAGCCCGACGCGGTGTGGGCGGTGGCGTCGTAGGTGACGCTGTACCCGGCGACCGAGCAGCTGGCGGCGGTCTGGCCGATGGCGTCGGTGACGCTGCCCGACTGGCTCGCGTAGTTGCCGGAGGGGTCGCTGAAGCTCCAGGTGTCGGTGTACGTCCCGACGTTCGTGTGGGTCGTCCCGGACAGGGTGAGGTCGGACGCCGGGAGCGCGACCCCGCCGACGCCGGTGCAGGAGCCCGACGCGGTGTGGGCGGTGGCGTCGTAGGTGACGCTGTACCCGGCGACCGAGCAGCTGGCGGCGGTCTGGCCGA